>DATKMG010000458.1:0-4533 GCA_035541995.1 Terriglobia bacterium | reverse complement strand
GGTCTATCCATTGCACATGGTTCTGACGATACTTGGATCGTTGGTAGAAGGGATACCATTTGCCGGGTGGGCTGATGGAAACTACGTCATTGCCCTTTATCGTTAGTGTATATGGAACATTGCCGATCGTTGTGTCTATCGTACGCTCACTGATAGGGAAAGAGACTGTGACTAAGTCTCCCCTCTTAACATACCCCATCTGTGCATATCGTCCTTGAAATGCCAGCAGCCTCGGTTCATCATTGAGGAATCCCGACACTTCGTCCGGCTTGACCCACTCTGGAATGCGAACTTCCAGATCACAGGCGGCCTTCATCTTTACATCTACTCGCCCCTCATAAGGCACATAACTGTTGACGTCTGCCCAAGCCGAGGCACGGTTAAGGAGCAAATGGAGCCTCAGCTTCCCAGCGGCGAACTCAAGCATGTTGTCCCAAACGTAGAATATGGCACGTGAACCGTTGCCCGTGCAACAACCGGAAATGAATGATTCACCCTCGTCGTCTACGATATCGTTTGCGGCTGCCCAGCCAGCAAAGCTGCCAACAACTCGTTCTGCCACGCGATCTCCATCCTCGCCAGGCCCGACTGCCGCGGTCGGATGGGTGGCAGCGATTCGGTCGATCCAATCACCATTCCTCATTTGCATCTCGACGAACTGGTTGCGCACAAAGCGATCTACGTCATCCCAGTAGTCGCCTTGGCCCAGTTTGCTAAGGTTCATCGCCAACATCATCATGTCCACCGTACAGCACGTTTCGCAGTCAATCCGGGGGCTGGGATCAGACAGGTCCTTGATATACTCCGGGAAAAAACCCACCAGCGGCCAACCGACAGAAAGGCCATACTCATATCCCATTTTCGCAAAGGCTGCGAATTCCTGGTCGCCTGTTGCCAAGGCGTATTCGGACAGTGCGACCATAGCGTTGCCATTGTGATGGAAGTGCAACGCAGGTCCCCCCAGGTCGGGTGGGAGACGAGCCTGAAAGCTGCCACTGCTGCCGAATATTTGAGCATGATCTTTCAAGTAGCGAGCCAGCTTCTGCGCTAGCCTCTTGGCAGGATCAGAACCCGTCGTTGAGTACATCCTGGTGACACCTTGGAGCGTCCACCCCTGGTAGGTGGCCTCCCACCCGGTGAGCATAGCGCCTTGGCCGTCAGTGAAGTAGCAGTAGTCGCCATTGTAGGTGTAGGCGCCTGAGAGGATCTCGATCGCTTCCTCCCCGATCTGTGCCCAGCAAGGGTCCTTTTCAAACTTGTAGTTGTTGCCAATCCAGCAGAGCAATCTGCCGCCACCCGGGCCTTCGAGGACAGGTCTTTCGCGGCTCCACCATTCCAGGAAAGCCTCTGTCCAGTGTTGATCGACCTGGCAGTTGTAGAGGTTGCCGGTGAGGTGTCGCATCAGAGCGAGGCCTTCCCAGAATTTGGCGAAGAATGACATGAGTCGGTACATCCTAGGTGGATTTCGTGTCGCATCTCCGTAGAAGTAGACATCATAAGTGTCTGGGTTCGTACAGCGGGTGAGAGCGTTGATCGCCCAGTCTGCCTGCTCCTGAAGCTCCAGAGTATCGGGTACCGACACCTCATAGCGCTGACCTACTACGGTGGGCATCTGAGATACCAAGCTCTCGTCAGAACAACTAGGAGTAGCAGTGACAACTGGTGTTCGTGTTGCCGTCGCGGTCAATCCAGCCGCGACTGAGATGCTTGTTAGCGCAAGAAACTCGCGCCGAGAAATCCGCTTGGACATCCTCTCATCTCCTTTGGGCAAGGCAATGTCTGTGCCGCCCATGGTTGGAATTCTCCTTTGCTCTTATTCTCCCGCAGAGGCGCTGAGGCGCCGAGCCTTCATTCTTCAAGGCCATTCACACACCGAGTGATGCCGGTTTTCATGACTTCTTCGCCAAAATTCAGCAGGTATCCCAGCTTGCAGCCCGTCAACCGCAGATAAGTCTGCACTTGCTTCTTGTGAGCCGGAATGACTCGTTCTACGGATTTCAGCTCCAGAATCACTTTGCCTTCAACGATAATGTCGGCCCGAAAACCTTCATCAAACCGGATGCCCTTGTAGGTGATGGCGACAGGAACTTGCCGCTCGGCATGAAGTCCGAGTTCCGCCAGGTCTCGAGCCAGGGCAACCTCATAAACGGTCTCCAGTAATCCTGGCCCAAGTTCGCGATGCACATTAATGGCAGCTGCAATTACCATTGTTCCAATTTCATTTTCTGTCATTCTCAGCGCCTCAGCGCCTTTGCGGGAGACTCTTTTTGTGTGATTCCAATACAATTGGCGGTTGAATCCCTGTGGGAAGCATGGCTGTTCGCCTCTAGGTGTAAACTTTTAAGGAAAAACCCTTTAGGGTGCGTTACTCGTCTGGTCTGCGGCCAGTCGAGTACCGAAACCTGCCTTTAGAGACTGCCGCTGGCGGGTTCCGTTTGTATCAGGTAAGCCGAGGTTTCCCCCGGTTGATGCCGGTGTGGAGGTGCTCTAACCTCAGTAGTTGTTTCTCTCAGAAGGCTGAAAGGGTTGGCCGATCAAGCGGGAAGAAGATAGCCGGAATAGGTCTGGGCCCGTTCCAGGTGACCGGCCACAGCCAATAGTAAAGCACCTTCCCGGCTACATAGTCAAAGGGCTTCTTTAACTGCTACGGAGACCTACTCAAAATCTACACATTAATCTGCAAAAATTCGTCAAAATCCGCGTGTTTTGGTGGTACTTCCGTCATCAAGTGTTGGTATAGTCAGTATAAGGATCGGCGTGGCAAAGCGTTACTGGCGAATTGAAGGTTACCCAATTCTGGTTGGCGTAGTAATGCCAATAAGCGCTTTGATTGGAATGATATGAGTGGATATTGCCCACAATTGATTACGGAACCACCATATCGCATCTGTGTTTGAGCTTCCCCTTATTCCATCGATGTAACAGCCCACAAATCTCTTGACTGCAAATTCAAAATGAATTGCCTTCGGGGTTTTCCGACCATCTGCGCGATCCGGCCTTCGGAGTGTTCTGGATATCAAGTACTATGGATTGGATTAAGAGCTGAAAACCCAGAATGATAGATAGGGCGGCAATCATGACGGTGCCGGTGGCGGTGGGAATGCTCGCACTCGCATTCTTGATCCAGTAGTAGCATCCAAAACCGGTTCCAAATAGGACGAGGAATGTACCTGCCAGGCCAAAGATGGCCACTGGTGAGACATCATAGAAAAGGTAACGCCAAAAGACCCGTCGGAAGAAACCAATCAGCAGGCAAGGGGGAAACCTCAGCAAAGCCTCAGTGACTCTTAGCGAACTGAGCTCGTTGCCATAACGGGCAGGGAATGCAACCTCCGCCACCCGCGCTTCCAGGGTGTTCAGTCGGATGAGGAGGTCTGTTTCAAAACAGTAGCGTGGGCAGAGCTTAGACAGAGGTAATCGTTTTAGCATTTTGGTCGAAGTGGCAAGGAATCCATTTACCGGGTCCATGACGTTCCAATACCCGGAGGCTAGTTTAGTCAAGAAGGTCAGGACGACATTCCCCATGAAGCGCCACTTCGGCATGGAGCTCAGTGCTTCAAAATGACGGAACCGCGTTCCCTTGGCATGGTCGGCCATATTTTCGATAAGCGGCGAGACCAACGAGGGGATATTACGCGGGTCCATTTGGGCATCGCCATCACATTTCACGACAATATCAGCGTTATCGTCGATGGCTGCCCGAATTCCAGTAATTGTGGCGGCACCCACTCCCCGATTAGCGGAATGGCGAAGGAGAGTTAAGCGAGGATCCTGTACTGTCTTGACGATCTCAAGGACGTTATCAGGGGAAGCGTCGTCTACCACGAAGATGCGGTCCACTTCAGCAGGCATGCCCCTGATCACCCGCCCGATCTGCCCGGCCACCCGGTAGGCAGGAATGACAACGGCGATCTTTTGACCGGAGATCATTTTTCTCCTTAGTCACGAGAGTAGAGATGAACATTGTCGAAGTAAGTGGCCCCGGAAGCATTCTGGTTCTTTAGGAAAATAATGGCCGAGACCGCCGCGGATGGGACATCGAGTGCCATGCGCTGCTCTTGCCATTGCAGCGGAACCTCCACGACTTTGCATTTGCCGCCGAGAAACTTCTCCCTACTCCCTTGAAAGTAGATTTGAAAACCGACCGAGCTCGGATTTGCTTTGCTGGCCGAACGGACATTTTCAACCAGTTCGACTCGTTTCAGGCCGGGAGGCAACGGGATATCCTGTCGGATTTCACCTCCGGGACCAACGTATGCACAGCCACTCCCTGTTTGGGCCAGTTCGGCATCGTGAACCCATCTGCACTCTTCGAAGAACCACCAGTACTTTGACTTGCCATTCCGGCCGATCTCAAATCCTGGATCCCAGACGAGATCAGTACCCGCAGCAGCCCTGCGATCGAATGCGGCAAGCACCTCCTGAATAGGTCGCATCCGGTACAGGGCAACAGGTCCCTCCGAGGCCAGCAAGTAGGAATCGTCCCAATAGAAAGGGGCAATCCCCAGCCGCCGCCACCAGAAGGCGTCCTGA
>DATKMG010000457.1:0-14036 GCA_035541995.1 Terriglobia bacterium | reverse complement strand
TTTATAACATTGGCCAAACGAGAGAGAATCCATCGATCGACCAGTGACAACTCAGACCTTCTTGAGACAAGTTCCTGCTGTAGCGTTGAGATGGAAACGCTACCGGAAGCGCGACGAGTGGGATGATCCTGGTTCATCAGGACGAAACGGGTGGCATTCCAGATTTTATTCGCAAACGCGCGATGACTGAGCATCTTCTCATGGGACAATGAAATATCAGTCCCCGGGGCAGCCATGATCGCAAGCGTGAATCGGACTGCATCGGTCCCGTACTTTTCCATCACCTGCAATGGGTCTATGACATTACCCTTCGACTTGCTCATCTTCTGCCCCTCGGCGTCCCGGACGAGGCTGTGGATGTAAACAATGTGGAAAGGCACTTCTCCCATAAACTTCATCCCCAGCATGATCATCCTGGCAACCCAGAAGAAAAGGATATCGAACGCGGTAATCAGGAGAGAAGTAGGATAGAAGACGGTGAGGTCCTCTGTGGACTCGGGCCATCCCATAGTGGAAAATGGCCAAAGTCCGGAACTGAACCAGGTGTCTAATACGTCGGTCTCCTGGGTCAAGGAGGAAGACCCACACTGAGAACAAGCTTGAGGAGTCTCTCTGGCTACAATGACTTCCCCGCACTGGTCACAGTACCAGGCTGGGATGCGGTGTCCCCACCAAAGCTGTCGAGAAATGCACCAGTCTTTGATATTTCGCATCCATTCGAAGTAGGTTTTGGCCCAGTTATCGGGGACGAAACGGACACGGCCATCTTCCACGGCAGCAATCGCGGGTTCTGCCAAGGGTTTAGTCTTCACGAACCACTGAACGGAAACTCGGGGTTCGATAATGGTCTTGCAACGGTCACAGTGACCCACGTTGTGCAGATGATCCTCCACCTTCTCCAGGAGTCCTTGGGCCTGGAGTTCCCGGACAACTTCCCGGCGACACTCAAAGCGGTCCAATCCTTGAAAAGGACCGGCCTCCTTGGTCATTCGGCCATCCTCGTCGATGACAGAGATCATCGGCAAATGATGGCGCATCCCCATCTCAAAATCATTCGGATCGTGAGCTGGAGTAACCTTGACTAACCCAGTCCCGAATTCCGGATCAACAAACTCATCCTCGATTAACGGAATTTCCCGATGGAGCAAGGGCAAGACGAGGGTCTCGTTCCTCATGGAAAAGTAACGCTGGTCCTGTGGGTTAAAGGCAACAGCTGTATCTCCCAACAAAGTTTCCGGGCGTGTGGTAGCTACCGTGACGGATTCAGTCGAACCTTTCACGGGATACCGAACGGAGTAGAGCTTTCCCTGGACTGGTTCCGATTTTACCTCCAGATCCGACAAGGCCGTGCGACAGCGCACACACCAGTTTATCAGCCTCTTGCCGCGATAGATCAAGCCCTCGTTGTAGAGCTGGACAAATACTTCCCGGACGGCTCGAGAAAGGCCCTCGTCCAGCGTGAAGCGCTCTCGCGTCCAATCGCACGAACCGCCGAGCAGCCGCAGCTGTTTGAGTATCGTGTTCCCACTTTGCTCTTTCCATTCCCAAACCCTTTTCTCGAAGGCTTCGCGACCGAGGTCCTGGCGGGACTTTCCTTCCGCTGCCAATTGTCTTTCCACGACAAATTGCGTGCCAATACCGGCGTGGTCGGTCCCGGGCAACCAGAGCGTGTTAAACCCCTGCATTCTTCGCCATCGAACGACGATGTCATGAAGCGTGTATACCAGCATGTGCCCCATATGCAGGGAGCCAGTGACGTTGGGGGGTGGGATGACAATCGAGAAGGCAGGCTTCGTTGATCGGGCGTCAGCTACGAAGAACCGGTTCAATTCCCAGAATGGATACCATTTCCCTTCTATGGATTTCGGCTCGTAACTTTTGGGGAGTTCTGGTATTTTTTGTGTCTCCACGGTCCGCGTCTCGAAATTAATTCGTCCGAACTGGGCTTCGCCTTCAAGGTGAAACCGCCCGAGAGGGTATGACCTACCGACGAATCTTTTATTTTACAGTTCCAAGGCAAAAAGTGAAGGGAAATTGAGGGATGCTCACTTGGTCTCATCAGGCCAAGCGTTACCGATTAGAGTGACATTAATGGGCAGATACAAGCGAGAAGCAGGAAACTGAAAGACAAAGAGAACTTCAGGGGCTCAACGATTTTCTCCACTGCTGAAATGAGCCTGGACGTACTCCTTGATCATGATCTCCGCCAAATCAGGGACGACCTCCCACGCTATCCTTTCGACAGCGTCCTTACTGAGCCTTTCGACAACCTTGTTGACAATGCGTTCTATTAAAACGGGGTCGTCAAACCCTGCGCTTGGTGCAGTCCGCGCCGTCTGACCTGGAATCTCCGTGGAAACCAGCGAAGATGCTGCAAAAACTTCCCGCTCTTGTTGAACGGGAATACCCGGAACGCCAACTTCGACATTCTCTGCAGCAGCGAGTTCTTCCCTAACGGGTCCTGCCCCGACGAGGAATTCCTTAGCTGGAGCGGGTCCTAAAGAGGGTGGAACCGGAGTGACCTTATCGACCCCAGTTCCTGCAATCACGACACCTTCCTCAGCAGCCAACTCGGGCAACACGTCGTTGCTGGGAGCCAATGCATCTTTTGATTCCCAGATATCAACCACGAGATTCCTAGAACTCATCGAGGCCGAGTCTGTCATTACTGGAGAGACTGGGGCAAACACAGAATCGGGCGCATAAAGCCCAAGAGGATCGGTTTCTTCCAGTTCAATGGGGGCGACCTCCAGAGGCGGGACCGTCTCTGGTTCGCACGTCACAGGCGGAGCAGGAGATTCCATTTGTTCTTTGATCGACCCTTCTGGTTCCAGTGCCGCCCGATTGGCTTCTTCAGGCCCAACTGTGGTCTCGCAGGGTACCTTCTCTGCAATGAAGTCTTCTTCAAGTGCAGGTTTTTCCAATTCAGTCGGCACTTCCTCTTGTGCAACTGCTTCCGCCTTGAGTTCGGCAGCGGTTTCAATCTTACTTTGTACTTCAGGCTCAATCGCCGCCGGTTCAGAAACCAAGGGCGGCACTGGAATAAGATCAGCTGTCTTCCGCTCCGTCTCGCCCTCTCCCTCTGCGCGGGGGACCTCTTCAACCGCCGCCGGAGGCTCCGCCACTGCAGTACCTGCTGCTACCTCCATCTCTACCTCAGCCGGCTGCTCCAACGCGACCGGAAGCGGCCCTGGCTCAGTTTCAACTTGATCGAGAGACTCGGCCTCTTCCTTAGGGCTTTCTTCAACAACAGTGGGAGGCTCAACTCCCACAATTGCTGAAGTCGTCTCCGTCACTGCTTCAGCCGGCGGTGCAGGTACTATCGGGGCCAGTTCAGGTTCAACCTTGGCTGCCGTTGGTCCCTCTACGGCAGACGCGGCAGAAATCAGAGAATTCACTGCTGATATGAGAACTTTGATTTCAAACGGCTTGGTCAGGTGACCGTCGGCCATGACTCGGGTGGCTTCGTTGCCATCAAATGGTTCAAAAGCCCCGACCAGTAAAATGACCGGAATATGTCGGAGGTCCGGAGAGTTCTTAATATGCTCGCAGAGCTCGTAGCCGTTCTTGCCCGGCATAAATATGTCTGCCAGAATCACATCCGGATGGATTTCGTTGACTTTGCGGAGTGCCGCTTCACCGTTGCTGACCGTCACTACGTCGATGCCTTCCCCCGAAAACGTCAAATTGACAATCTTTTGGATAGTAATACTGTCGTCTGCAAGTAGAATTGTCTTGGCCATTGGCTCTCCTGCCGGTCTATGGTGCAAAGAACACTCGTATTTTCAATCGATTTTCCGGGAATAAACTTTAGTCAAAAGGCGACTCTCGGACCCGCTTTTGGAGTGTGCTTGAATCCTGGTTGGCAGCCAAGCCAACCTTCTGATAACCAAACCGATGCCTGTTAAAGCAAAGCCAGTGTTTAAGCTGTCCCGCCGTTTTTAATTAACAAGTTTTCGATCAGGGTCTCCAAGTCCTTTTCGGATTTGTTCCCGATCTCCTCAACTGGAAATTCACTCGACTTCTGAGAAAGAGCCTTCCCTGCAGAGTCCTCGATCCAGAATGAGATAGTACTGTGACCAGCGTCTACCTGAGCGAACACAACTCTTGATCCAGGCTTGATTTTGCTGGCCGCCAGCCTGATTCGTTCGTACTGCTTCTCGATTTCTTCACGTGAGGGAGTGCCACTGGCGGGCTGGGCATTGGCAGGAGGGTTTGAGGAGCGCTTGACAATCTGAACCCCCATTTCTGCGCTTGCTTCACTTCCCTGAGCCGGTGGGGGAGGTGAGGGGGGCTGAGTTGTCTGACTCGAGGCTTGCATATCGATGACTTGAGGATTCAGAGTCATAGGAGGCCGGCTTGCCTTCCGTGCCATGGACACATCCGGCTTCTTGCTAAAGAGGCTGGAAACCTTCCCAAGCATGGATCGCTTCTCCTTCGAGTCCTGATCTGCCTGCGCTCGGGCCAGAGCTTCCGGGTTCACGTCTGGAATGGGGTAGTTCAACCTCTCAAGTCTCTTTCTTGATTCATCTGACAACGGACTAGCTGGCAGGTCACTGACTATCTTGCCATAGAAGTACGCCGCTCGAGGGATGTCTTTCCGGCCCTCAGATGCTTCTGCCAATGCAAACAAAGCCTGATCCTGTTTGCTAAAATCCGGGTACGAATTGACTATAGTCTCTCCCCGGCGGAAGGCGCCTCGGTAGTTTCGTCTCATGATATACTGCCGGGCGACCCTCAAGTCTCCTTCAGCCAGCACTTCCTGCACCTCACGGAGTCGTTGCGCTGCTTCATCTTTTAGAGGGCTATCAGGATACTGGTCAATGAGGTTCTTGAATTCCCGTTCAGCTGCCAAGGCCTGGGTACGATCCCGGTCAGGCTTTTCCATTTGCAGATAATGGGTCATTGCGATCTTCATCTGCGCATCGTCAGAGTCGTCGCTTGTGGGAAAAAATGTAATGAAGTCTTTGTATTCTGCCTCTGCCTGGATGAAGCCGGTAGTGCCCCCTTGCTTGAAGAAGGAATCAGCGAGAGCTAGCTTCGCTTTTTCCTTGTAATCGCTGTCCGGATAAGTATTCAACAGGGTCTGCAAAGTCAATCGGGCAACTTCATACCGCCCTTTCTGCATATCCCTCAGGCCTTTTTCATAAAGGACTTTGTCAGGTTCAGCAGTTGCGGTTGGAGTTACCACCTCGTCCTTTTTGCCACGGCCAAAGCAGCCAAACAAATTGATTACAGCAAAAAGAACAATAACAAATCCCATGGATTTCTTCATCAAACCCTCCAACGGGCCAAAGCTCGACAGGTTCCGTTGAGAATACAATTGGTGGAAATTCGGATTCAGGGCCGAATGAGAAACGGGAGGTGAAATTGGTCGCTCTGTGCCGCGTTGGTCAAGCAGTCGCGCCGAGCATCCAAAACTCATGAAACTTCACCCATCCTTCCCACTCTATTCTAACTGAAACTACGCTCAGTGGTACGATAAATTGCGTAGGATGTTTTCTTAATCAGATGCACTATCGTCCGTTCAGGGGTTGTCTACTATTTTGAAACCTCCAGATCAATAGCACTTCCTTCCACCAACTTCTGTCCAGCAGTCGGGACCTGCTTAAGGATTGTTCCCCGCACAAGACCCGGGGTCGATTGATAGTCTAGCTTGCCTAGAGTGATTCCCGAGTTCTGGATGACCTTATACACTTCTTCGAGATTGCGACCCGCCAAGTCAGGCATTAAGTACTCCCTATTCCGCCTGCCGGAAGATATCAGCACATTGACCGTTGGACTGGCTGCCAATTGGGCTTGAGGAGAGGGATCCTGCGCGATAATGTGGTCTTTCTCGACCCCGTCAAAACTCACAGCTGCGATCATTCCCAAGGAAAGCCCCTTCTTGAGGAGCGAGAATTGACTCACTCGGAGGCTTTCTCCGCGCAGATCGGGGACTTGAACTCGCTTTGCTCCCAAGCTGACCACGATTCGAACAGTCCGATTTTTTTTGAGTCGGGAATCAGGGGAAGGAACTTGCGAGATGATTCGATCGCCAGGGATTTGATTATCAAACCGTCGTCCATCTACTTTGAGTCGCAGTTCCACAGCATTGAGTTGACTCGCAGCTTGCTGCAGAGTTTGTCCCTCCAAATTGGGAACTGTGACCTCGTTCCCCCGGATGGCCAATCGCATTGCTGTCAAACAACTTAGAAACCCTGCTGTACCGAGGATGGAAACCAGGAAGAGCGTTCGAAGGAAACTCAGTATTCTTCTCTGCAATGGATCTCGTCGCTCCGGAAGAAACTAAAATGCGCGGCAATTCTACCACAGGGGACTTGAGCCAGCAAGCCATCCTGCTTCCACGCTTCCACGCTTCCACCGTGTCCACTAACTCCATCTCTTAACCTATGTTTCTTGATTTTTCTAGTTATCTCCGGGAAATTTCCGATAATCTTCGTCTCAACAATCGGAAGTTCCCGATACGACACTCCAGCCTAATCAACAATGTCATAAAGGAGACCTCTTCAATGGACCGCAGATCTTTTTTAGCGCAATGGGCCATGGGTTCGCTTTATTTCAGATTCCCCCAGGACCAAGGGTCCCCATACTCGGCGGATTCCAGGTCGTCCCCAGGGGGCAGCAGTTCGAATGTGAGAACCGCTATGCAGGAGGGAGTGCGGCGTCTGTCCAAGGACAAGTATTTCACTGTTTATCATTCGGGTCTCACTCCCAGCTACCGTGTGCAACTGGGCGAATTCGTCCTGATCGAATGCCAGCACGGTCTGCCCGGCCTGGTTACCCGAGATGGCAGATTTCAGGTCCCGAAGGAAGGCGACACCATCAATCCGGCCACAGGCCCGATTTTCATTGAGGGTATTGAGTCTGGAGACGGATTGGCCATCGAGTTAATGGATATTCGCGTGGGGGAATGGGGGTATAGCGATGGACGGGTCTTTGAGCTGGTTGATGGTTTTGCAGTTATAGACAAGAGCCTCAAGCTTGCTTTGCAGCCTATGATTGGGGGGATTGGAGTTGCCCCTGCAAAGGGAGAAATGGACACCCGGACTCCTACTGACACAGGTGGAAACCTGGATTGCAAAGAGGTGCGAGCCGGCAGCACCGTCGTTTTCACTGCCCAGGTCAAGGGGGCATTGTTGGGGCTGGGAGACCCTCACGCACTGCAGGGAGATGGAGAAATCAGTGGGCAAGGGATCGAGACCGACGCCGAAGTCCTTGTTCGCTTCCGCAAGTTACCAGAGAAACTCTCAGAGCGCCCGGTCATTCTCCGACAAGAATTTGTGGCCACCCTCAGTTCCCAAAAGGACCTAGGTGAAGCTGCCTGGCAAGCCACCGACGACATGGTTGGCTTGGTTTCGAAGTTCACTAACCGTTCCGAGAAAGATGCCAGAATGCTGGTTAACCTGGTCGGCAACCTCAGGATCAACCAGATTGTTGATCCTGCGAAAGGGGCCAGGATGGAAGTGCCAACCTGGCTCTTCGGGATGGGCAGGGGCATGTATCTGAATTGACGAGAGGAGTTCCACCAGCTATTTCAACCGGCCGAGCCCCTTCGTTTGAGGATTGCAGCGAAGACGCCGTCAGAATTCCATTCAGACGGTAACAACTTGAAGAAACCACCACTCGTGCAGCGTTGTTGTAGCCGAAGGTCCTGAGGTAGACCCAAGCAAAACTCAAGATGTCTTCCCAAGAAAAGTTCGACCACGTCTTCGTTCTCTTCTTGTTCAAGAGAGCAAGTAGAATAGACCATCGTGCCATCGGGTTTTAATTGTTGAGCCGCGTTTTCCAGTATTGTTAGTTGTGCGATTTGCAGCCGCTGGAAATCTACTGGGGAAAGACTCCAGCGAATGTCTGGGTTCCGCTGCAATGTCGCTGTTCCGGAGCATGGAGCATCAACTAGAATCCGGTCAAACTTGATGGAAAATGGCAATTCTTCTTTCCCATTAGCCACAACCAGGCACAGACCCGGCCAATTCTTAAGGTGAAGCCTGGCCATCGAACGCAGCCGAAGCCAGCGGAGGTCCATTCCAACCAGGAACGCACCTCCGCCAGTCAGCCTAGCAATTTGCGAAAGCTTTCCCCCCGGTGCGGCACACACGTCCAAGCAGGAATGGCCTGACATGGCATCGAGGAAGAAGGGAACCAATTGAGACGCGGGATCTTGAATATAGATTCGGCCGTCCTGGTATGGATTTGTCTTTAGGAGGGTGCCGTCGACGACTTTCCAGCATCCATCAATAAGCGGATGCGGCTGACAGGTTACTCCTTGCCTTGCCATTTCTTCCAGCGCTTTCTTAGGATCAAGGGGAGAGTTCATTCGAAAGAATGTAGGGGGTGACAAGTTGTTAGTCTTAAGCAAGCAGGTGGCTGCCCTTTCTCCAAGCTGCTTCCGCCAACGGGCCACCAGCCAAGCCGGGTGGGAGTAAAGAATTGACATCCCTTCGTCGCTATGGTGATCGAGGGACCCCAAAGCAATCTGGAAATCCTCTCGATCAAGCCTCCTCAAAACGGCATTGACGATCCCTGCAGCAGACCTAAGGTTGGCCCTCTTAACCAGCTCAACTGATTCGTGAACGGCAGCCCGGGCGGGGATCCGACTCAGACACAGTAACTGATACGCACCTAACCGCAGAGCCAGCAAGACAGGGAGGTCCAGTTTTCCTAATGCAATTCTACAATATCGAGACACTGCCCAATCCAGCTGCAACTGGCGGCGCAGAACCCCATAGACCAATTCGGTTGCGAGCGACTGGTCCTTTACAGAGAGAGGCCCGGCCAAATCTGAATTCATTACATCGGTCGGAATTGTCCCTTCGAGCTGCAATAAGGTAAGCGCTCGGAAGGCAGCAAGGCGAGCCGGAGAGATAGGCAAGACTACTTTCCTAGAAGGAGAGTTTGGCCTTCGCCAAACCGCAACCCGTTTAGAAATTCAGTTGCAGTGATTCGTTTACGGCCTTCCTGTTGAACCTCGAGCAGTTGCAATTGACCTGGGTGACAAAACACCACGCCACCCAGGTTAGGATCGCGAACAAGAACACCAGGGGCCTGGGTCGAAGAGTTAATTTCGACAGGCCGAGATTTCCAGATACGGAGCATATTTCCATTTAGGAAGGTGTAGGTGCCGGGCCATGGGTTAAGCCCTCGGATCCTGTCATTTATCTTCGAAGATGGCTGCGCCCAGTCAATTAATCCATCAGACTTCTTGAGCATCGGGGCATAGCTGGCCAGCTCATTGCTCTGTGGGATGGGACTCAGAGTCCTTGACTCCAGGGCATCCAGCGTTCGGAGCATCAAATCAGCCCCAAGAACGGCAAGCCGGTCGTGAAGATCCGATGCCGTTTCTTCAGGGCCTATCGCCACGGGCTCCTGGAGTAAGATTCCCCCGGTGTCCAACCCTGTATCGATCTTCATGGTGGTGATCCCCGTGATGACTTCACCGTTAGCGATCGCCCAATTGATTGGCGCTGCTCCCCGATATTTGGGCAACAGTGAGGCATGGAGGTTGATAGCCCCTTGGGGAGGGATACCAAGAAGCCAAGCTGGCAGAATCCTCCCATAGGCTACCACCGAGTAAGCATCAACCTGTAATGATTGAAAAACCGCCTCCCACTCCTCGGAGTTTAGCCTGTTGGGTTGATAAACGGGAACCCCTGCCTCCAGGGAGAGCTTTTTGACGGGGGACATCGTCATTTTCTCCCCCCGCCCAGAGCATTTGTCAGATTGAGTAAAAACGGAGGTTACTTGATGGGAACTCTTGAGCAGCTTCCAGAGGGTAGGGACCGCAAATTCCGGAGTCCCCATGAACACTAACCGCATTACCACTCTCCCGCACGGACCTTCTTGCGGATTTTCCTTTTGATCATATCCCTCTTAATGGAGCCCAAATGGTCAATGAAGAGAACTCCGTTCAGGTGGTCGATCTCATGAGCAAGGACACGAGACAGGAGGCCAAGGCCTTCATAGATTTTTTCTTCTCCGTGGAGATCCTGGCCGGAGACTACAACTCGCATTGGCCTATGGACTTTGCCGGTGAAATCCGGAATGCTTAGACATCCTTCCTCTTCGAATTGGTCGCCTTCGGCATCAATGATTTCCGGATTTGCCAACACAATCAATGAATCTGGCTTTTCTCCGACAGTTTCATCTACTACGATCAACCGTTTCAACAGCCCGACCTGAGGAGCAGCCAAACCATATCCTGGAGCGGCGTACATGGTTTGAACCATGTTCTTGGCGAGAATTTCCAGTTCTTTGTCAAACTGGGTCACGGGTTTGCAGACCTGCTGCAATATCGAATTCCCATATTTCACAACCGGAACAATCATATGTTTCAAGAGACCCAAATTTTTTAACTACATTTTACTGATGCCCGCAATCGGCGTCAACAGGGAAACCCGGCAGCCTCAATAGACCTGAAGTTGCTGTAAATAGCCCTGATAATTGCGTTGCGTTTCGGTCATGGAATCGCCCCCAAATTTCTCTAGAAAAGCCCGGGCCAAGACAATGGCTACCATGGCTTCTGCGATGACCCCAGCTGCAGGAACGACACAGGTATCAGACCGTTCATAGGCTGCATTGAAAGCCTCCTTAGTCAGAACGTCCACAGATTTAAGCGGCTTGCGTAGCGTGGGGATCGGCTTGATATGTCCCCTGACGACGATGTCACTCCCGTTGGACATTCCTCCCTCGATCCCGCCGGCATTGTTGGAAAATCGGTAGAAACCGCCTCGATCTGGAGAATAGTAAATGGGATCATGAAAATGCGAACCGGGCCTGCGGCAACCCTCGACACCTGCGCCAATCTCTACGGCTTTGACGGCATTGATGGACATGACAGCCTGTGCAAGTTGGCCGTCCAGTTTTCGGTCCCAAGACACGTGCGATCCTAATCCGGGACAGATTCCCTGAACCATGACCTCAAAGGTTCCTCCCAGGGTGTCTCCAGACAGATGAGCGGTTTTCACTGCCTCCACCATCAGTACCTCAGTCACCGAGTCAATACATCGCATATCGGCACTTTCTCGCACGGAAAGAAGGTCTTTAAACTCGTAGCGGGAGGTTTCAGGGAGATTCACGTTTCCGATCGCTGTAGTATGACTAGCAATTTCAGCCCCAAAATAGCGCAGGAGAATCTTGGCAACTCCTCCTACGGCTACTCTTGCGGTTGTCTCTCTGGCACTGGATCGTTCCAAAATGTTTCGGATGTCTTTCGTATTGTATTTCAAAGCTCCAGCCAGATCGGCATGTCCCGGACGGGGTTTGGTGACCTGTTTCATTTTCTCCTCACTGGTCTCCTTAGCCTCAACTGCCAGGGCCTCTTGCCAATTGGGCCAGTCCCTATTTTCAATGAGGAATGTGATAGGACTACCTAGTGTCTTGCCGAATCGGACCCCTGATACGATGTTTACACGGTCGGACTCAATTTTCATTCTTCCACCGCGCCCATAGCCGGACTGACGTCGACTCAATTCCCGATCAATAAAGTCAGCATCAATTTCGAGGCCGAAGGGAATCCCGGAAATGATCGTGGCCAGGGTCTTTCCGTGCGATTCCCCGGCAGTCACAAATTCAAGCATACTTGTCCTTCCCAGTCACAAACGGCTGTTGAAATGGGACCTATAATATAACATCCGGCGGGCGATCCTTGACGAAGTTTTTGGAAATTGATTAGGATAGCTTCTCATGGAGATCCTGACAACGGCGAGACCGATTTCACTAATCCAGAAATGGGTATTGGAGACGCAGAATCTCGGCATCCTTGGATTCCGGTCGATCGTGGGCGCATTCCGTAGACCCTTGTACTTGCGCGAGACCTTCGAGATGATGGATATCATAGGTGTGGGTTCCTTGGGAATTGTTCTCTTGACCGGTTTCTTTACAGGCGCGGTCCTGGCCTTACAGACTTCCAGGACTCTCTCTTCGTTTGGCGCAGTGGGCTACACCGGACAGTTGGTCGCGATCTCCCTGGTCCGGGAGCTAGGTCCTGTTTTGACGGCTGTCGTGGTTGCTGGGCGGGTGGGTTCCGGGATTGCTTCGGAAATTGGTTCCATGCTGGTCAGTGAACAGATCGACGCCATGCGAGCCCTAGGAACCGACCCCGTCAAAAAGCTCGTCACTCCTCGTGTTCTGGCTTCTGTCGCGATGGTGCCTGTACTCACGATCATCTGTGACATCGTTGGCGTCTTTGGCGGCTTCTTTGTAGCGGTCTTCCTGTTGGGTATCAGCCCAATGCTGTATCTGACCTCTTGTTACGACCAATTGAACTATTCGGACTTAGTCCAGGGATTGACCAAACCTCCAGTATTTGGTTTTATCGTAGCTATCGTCGGGTCCTATTGCGGCTTAAGAACGTATGGTGGCACTCAGGGCGTGGGCAGATCTACCACTCAGTCCGTGGTTGCATCGATGATCCTCGTTTTCGTGTCAGATTTCTTCATTACGCGCCTTTTGATCTCCTTTATTTAGTAATCGCATCATGCCAGAAAAACCAAGTCCATGGCTCGTTCCCGCAATTGAGCTGAGACACGTCTCTAAATACTATGATGACCTCCCGGTTTTGAAGGACATTTCATTCACGGTTAGGCGTGGAGAAACAAAAGTGATCTTGGGAGGGAGTGGTTCCGGGAAATCTACGATTTTGAAATTGATCATCGGCCTGATTAAACCGGACGAGGGAGAAATCTGGGTGGATGGCGACGAGATCTCTAAGTTTACGGAAAGCCAGATGATGGAGGTCCGGCGAAAGATAGGAATGGTGTTTCAAGAAGGAGCACTTTTTGACTCTCTATCTGTGGCTGACAACGTCGGCTATCGTGTGCACGAACAAGGTATTCTGGATGAAGAAGAGATCCTGGCAATTGTCAAAAAGACACTAGGATTCGTGGAGCTGGCAGACGCTATTGATAAGTTCCCTTCTGAACTGTCAGGAGGAATGCGGCGCCGGGCCGCCATTGCCCGTGCTTTGGTTGGGAACCCCAAGATTATGCTCTACGACGAGCCCACAGCCGGTCTGGATCCTCTGGTCGCTCGCACCATCAACGAACAGGTCATCAAACTCCGGGATTTGGAGGGGGTAAGCTCGGTTTTCGTGACTCACCGGTTACGAGATGCTTTCACCATGGCGAACGAGTACCTCACCTACAAAGACGGTATTCTGTATTACACCAGGGAGGAGGATGACCAGGTATGCTTGATCAACACCCGTCTTCTTATGCTGCGAGAGGGTCAGATGATTTTTGACGGAGCTGATGAAGAGATACGAAAGTCCAAAGATGAATACATCCAGAGGTTTCTCACCTCTTAGGAGGATCTATGGCTACAAAGAAACTCGCCTGGGCCGAACTTCGGGTCGGAATCTTGGTGATTGCCAGCTTCGGTATCCTGGCCTTTGCAATTGTCCTAATTAGCGGCGGTGCGGGTTTCTTTACCCCGAAGTACCTTGTGAAAACCTACTTTTCCAGCGCCGCCGGTCTGCGTAAAGGCTCCTTGGTTTGGCTGGCAGGCATAGAAGTGGGCAATGTATCGGCCGTGAATATTACCTCCTCGCCCGACCCGAATCAAGCTGTCGAGGTGGTGATGCAAATCAGCCAGGACTTCCATTCGGCAGTTCGGGAAGACTCTGTAGCCTCTTTGGGCTCAATTGGTTTGCTAGGCGACAAGGTCGTCGAGATTTCCCGGGGGAGTGAAAAATCGAAGATTCTCCCACCTGGCGGCTTGATTAAGGGCTCGGCCGAAGCGGATATCAAAAGGATCATCCAAAACAGTAACGATTTGGTCGCCAACTTGGGTGATCTGGTAAATAAGATCAATGATATAACGAATAAGATTAACTTGGGGCAAGGAACCATTGGAAAATTTATAAACGATCCCACTCTTTACAACAAATTGAATACGACGGTGGCGGAGTCCCAAGACCTATTGGCGAAAGTCAAGTCCGGAGAGGGAACAGTGGGCAGACTGATTTCAGATCGTGAATTCTATGATCGCCTGAATGGAACCTTGGCCAGAGTGGACCGAATCACCGCAATGATAGA
>DATKMG010000456.1:0-14772 GCA_035541995.1 Terriglobia bacterium | reverse complement strand
CCTCTTCCTCTGTTAATAGGAGCGGCGAGAAGAGCGGGTTCAAATCATCAATGAACGCAGGCACGGAGAATTGCAGGATACGGCTTTTTTCGGCGGCGGGTTTGATCAGGGATTCTCTTGTCTTTTCTGCCCTAAACACCTTTGCAGACTGTAAGAGCTGGACCTGCTTCAAGACTGCGGCCGTTCCAGCGAGTGCTGCCATGACTTCCGATGGCGAGGTATCGCATATCTGAGCGTAATCCTCCAAGGCACCCTGAGACGGTTGCGGCTCCAGTGTGAACATCAAATTGGCTACCGTAGAAGGGTGATTCTTCCTTTCGTTCTTCAATCGCGCCTGTTCTGCAGCGACAGTCAGAGAAGACGAGTAAGAAACGGTGGCCTCTTCGATGATAAATCGGTTCTGGGCAATCTCGAGCGCAGCAAACGGGCAGTTCCACAGTCCTCCATCCGGGATGATCTTTAGGTGCTTCTTTCCGGCCAAGAGCGACCGAGCTGGACCGATCAAATCTTCAAAAAGCTCCAAGGATTCCGGCTGATACTCCTGGTTGTGAGTAAGGAGCAGTTGGCGATACCGGAGCACATCCTGGGCAATTGTGTTGGAATCCGGAGACAACCGGAAGATCTTAATCACTGGAATCGGTGTGTTTCTTGCCGATGCGGTCAGTCTTGCCTGAGGCCCGGACTTGTCTTTCCCGACGATGACAATGAGGTAGGTTGTATCTTCGCAGGTGACATATTCCAACAGCGCTGTACCAGGGCGCAGTAGCGACAATGCCAAACTTTCTTTGTCTACTACCTTCATTTGCCCTCGGTAAATGGCAAGCTGGGGATGTGCTTGAATGATCCGGCTCTCATAGGCCAGGTAATCGGTCTGAGCCTGATGCCATTGCCGCTCAAGCGCAGTGAGTTCAGGAGAACCCGATGGTAACGCCTGTTTTCCTCGGAAAAACCGGGTTCGTAAGGCAAGCACTTGGCTACGAAGCTTCCTCTCCTGCTCCTGTTCCGTCGCGTTCAATCCCTTGGAAACATAGCGGCCGTAGCCGGACATGATTTCAGCAAGGGTCTGCATTCGGCTCCCTTCTTCGATAGCGAAGGCCTCCCAGAGATCCCCTTTTTCAACCAGAAGCTCGAAGAGAGCACTATAGGGGGCCGATTTGCCCTCCAGAAATCGGATCTTGTTCTCCTCACTACCTACTTCAGTCCGGAGTTCTTCAATCTGAAGAATTGATCCGGTCAAGGCTTGAACCGCCTTTTCGGAGTCATTCAATTGACGATGGGCTTGTCCGGCCTTAAAGGAGGCATACCAGAGAATCTCGGGATTATTGGTCCGCTTGGCCAGTTCAACAGCCTGCTCCGCAAACTCTAGAGCAGTTCCTCCGTGGCCAAGAGCGAGATGCGCGTTGGCAATACCGCTGAGAAGTGCGGGAATGGTCTCTTCATCCTGTAATTGCCGCACGAATTCGAGGCTCTTCTCATAAGCTTCCAAAGCCTGGCTGAATTCCTTCTTACGGAAATGCGTATCCCCGATGTAACTCAGGGTTGCAGAAATGGCCTTGCTGTCTTGTAAGATCTCCCACTTTGAAAGGCTCTTCTGGAACAGTTCCAGGGCCTGATCAAAACGGCCTTGGCTATAGTGGACACCACCAATGTAACCCAGTACGCGGGCTATATCCTCGGTCTGTTTGAGATCCTCCCCTATAGCGAGGGCCTTCTGGAGTTTGTCCATCGCCTCGTCGTAGTTCCCCAGAGAATTGTGAGCCAGACCTATATTGCCGAGGGTTCTTGCCACCAAAAGCCGGTCATTGAGTTCTTGGCTTATTTCAAGGCTTCCCTGATAATTCTCCAATGCCATGCCGTAATTGGCTCGGGATGCGTAAACCACTGCTATGTTATTCAGCATGGCGGCAAGCCCTGCTTTGTCACCCAATTCTCTTGCAATTTCGATGCTTCGCCTGTAATAGTCAAGGGCCACATCAGATTCCCCAAACAGGGTCTTGACCAACCCGATGCCCAGCAGTATGTTGCTAAGAGCCGATTTGTTCTGCGCAGCCTCAGCCAATGGAAGGCCCTGCTGGTAACACTCCAAGGCCGCTGCATAATTGGCTGTATCGTAGTAGACTCGTGCCATATTCTGCAGAACTACCATGCGCCCTGTTTTGTCCGAAATCTTTTCATCCAGTTTCAAGGCCTCTTCAAATCGCTCTAGAGCCCGATCGTATTCCTGCTTGTGGAAGTGGACCTGGGCAATATTGACGAGCGCTCCTGCAGTCCCGGCGACAGAACCCAGCTCTTTTTGCGATTGGAAAGTTCTTTGGAACCAGATCATCGCTTCCGGAAAATTCTGTAAGTCGGAATAGACATGGCCGAGTCGTTCGGCTGCAAGCGCCATTTCGAGCTGATTTTGAGTGGTCCGGGTCAGCTCATAGGCTTTCTGATAATGGTTGAGGACAGAATCCATCATCTTCTTCCGATAAAAGACATTCCCCAGACCCGTATGAAGACCAGCTAGTGCAGCGTTGTCTCCACTACGCTCCACTTGCGGCAGAGCGCTTGAATAGGCATTGAGGGCCCGATCAGGATCGTCCAGGGCCCAGTAAGAGTTGCCCAGGTTAACCAGAGTCGAGGCATTGTCCACAGGGACACCCAGGTCAATCTTTTTCTGGTAGCTCTCGGCGGCTTTCTTGAAGTCGCCCTGATCGTAATAAATGTTCCCGATCTTCTCCAGCAGGTCGGCCGCCGCAATTGGATCTCCTATCCTCTCAAAAATCCTGAGCGCTTTCTCGTTGCACTCGATGGACAAGGGGGCGTTCTTCATCTCCAGGTAAGTTCGTCCCATTGTCTCGTGAATATCGGCGATAGCCCGCTCCTCTTTTGCGGCCTCAAGTATAGCCAGAGCTTTCTGGTAGTATTCGAGTGCCTTGGGATAGTCTGACAAGCCACGACTAACATGGCCGATTCCCTCAAGAGAACGAGCCACCCCTAGATTATCGTGTGTGGCAATGGCGACCTGGCCAGCCAACTCGAAAATGCCTTTGGATTGGGTGTATTCATTGTTCCCATAAACCTTATTGGCGGCTGCCAACACCAGTCTGACCAATTCGGGCGTTACTTGTTCTTTATCTTCTTCCAGCAAGGTCCTCCGTTCGGCTTCGCCAACCCGGATCAATTGTTCTGCCAGATCCTCAGGGGGAGAAGGGTAATTCCACAGAGTCCACGATTCACCCTCTTTGTGGAGGGTAAATTCGCGGACGAGATGACGGTTACTCTCTTTCTTGGAGGGCAACTGAACAATGTGCACGTCGACAGACGTATTTAAAATCGCTCCCCAACTTCTCTCTGTAACAGCCTGGATCCGGACATTCGTAAAGGAGGCCTTTTGACTTGTCCATTCCCGGCGCATTTCATCCAGACGGTTGGGACGGTAGGAGGACTCCACATTCCAGAGCCGAAGGATAGCAGCCTCGTCCTGTCGATTCCAAGCCGAGTAGAATTTCTTCAATATTTCCAGAAACACGGTATCGGATTGGACCGCTTTTGCAGGCGAATCGTTCACCGCCAGCGCACGCTGAGAACACATCCCCAAAAGCAAGAGACTCGGGATCAAATAGGCAATTCTTCTGACCATACCGCTTCGGATTGAGGGATACTCCCGGACTGAAAGATCCAGAGATATCCCGGTCTGACCGCTTCCTTCTATCTTTTCTTTTAGCAATTGGTTTGCCAGGTACTAGGAATGGGGAATAGGTCTGGAACCATTGAACTTACAAAGAGCTGAGCCAACCCCATGGGTTGGTGCCCAAAGGCTGTGGTGTTCAGAATAGAACAACAGCGGTTTCGAAAACGGACAGTCGTATTCCGTCGTATTCCCGCTTGATTGTCGCGTCAAAATGAATTATGGTGATACTACACCAGAGAAAACACCGGCCATAAAATACAGAAGTGAGGATTGTTTCTTGACTGGCAATGCAGTGAGGAGGAGGGAGTTTACGGTCTGAATGACGGGGGACCCAGAAGCGACCAATGGCTGATACAAGAGAAAATTCATGCGACGAGGAGGACCAACATGCAGGATGTCCCAGTGAAGGATGTGGAGAAAACAAAGATCGATCAATTTGCCTCTAATGTCCGTGGCCGGGTGATCCGGCCCGGTGATGACGACTATGAGCAGGCCCGCAAAGTGTACAACGGGATGATTGACAAGCGGCCAGGTTTGATTGCGAGCTGTGCAGACGTTGCAGACGTAATCACGGCAGTGAATTTTGCCCGGGATAACAGGGTCACGGTGGCCATTCGCGGTGGTGGGCACAATGGAGGGGGATTGGGTATTTGCGATGATGGGTTAGTCATCGACCTCTCAAGGATGAAAGGCGTCCGTGTCGATCCCAAAGCGAAAACTGTGCGTGCGGAAGGGGGTTGTGTGTGGGGAGATGTGGATCATGCCACTCATGCCTTTGGCATGGCCGCGCCTGCTGGCGTCATCTCCACGACGGGGGTGGGAGGGCTGACTCTGGGGGGCGGTATCGGGCATTTAACACGTAAGTACGGTCTCACCATCGACAATCTGGAGTCCGTGGATTTGGTGCTGGCTGACGGTCGGTTTGTGACAGCCAATGAGAAAGAGAACGACGACCTCTTTTGGGCAGTTCGAGGTGGAGGTGGTAACTTTGGCGTGGTGACCTCTTTCCTCTTTAAGCTGCAACCGGTTGACATCGTATATGCCGGACCCATCCTCTGGCATTTGGACCAGGGGCGCGAGGTGATGGAGTTCTTCCGGGGTTTTATCGCCCAAGCTTCGGAAGACATCACTGGCTTTTTCGCCTTCCTGGTCGTGCCGCCCGGGCCCCCCTTCCCTGAGCATTTGCACAATAAGAGAATGTGCGGCATCGTCTGCTGCTACACGGGAGCGCTCAATGCGGCGGAGGAGGCATTTAAGCCAGTCCGTCGCCTGGGTACACCGGCTCTGGACTTCGCGGGGCCATTGCCATACCCGGCACTTCAAAGCATGTTTGACCCCATTTATCCTCCGGGTTTGCAGTGGTACTGGAGAGCAGACTTTGTCAACAAGCTGAGCGACGAAGCCATCGCTTTGCATTTGAAACACGGGAACCAGCTCCCAAGTATGCATTCCACCATGCACCTCTACCCGATTAACGGTGCAGTGCACCGTGTTGGAAAGAACGACACCGCATTCAGCTATCGCGATTCAATGTGGGCAGAAGTCATTGTTGGCGTGGACCCGAACCCCTCCAACATGACGCATATCATCCCCTGGGTAAAGCGATATTGGGAAGAGTTACATCCTCACTCAGCTGGGGGCGCTTACGTCAACTTCATGATGGAGGAAGGTCAGGAACGGGTTCAAGCCACTTACAGGGATAACTACGAGCGCCTGGTGGCTGTCAAGAACAGGCACGACCCCACCAATCTGTTCCATGTGAATCAAAACGTCCGACCATCAGTCAACGCCGCACAGGGCGCGGGAGCTTGAACTGAGCGAATGGGCATCGGAGGGCGCGCCCTGACTCCAGGTGCGTCCCTCCGCCACAGCTTTCTCTTTGTGCAGCGTTACGGTGGCGTCTCTTGATCAAATGGCTTCGGGATGAATCCTTCGACGACCTTGAATAGGACTTCCGGTTGAATGGGTTTTGAAACGTAGCTGTCCATGCCGGCAGATAGGCACCTTTCCTGATCGCCTTTCATGGCGTGAGCAGTCATAGCGATGATCGGGAGATGAAGCCCCGTGCTTCTTTCTTTCTCGCGAATCGCAGCTGTTGCTTCGAATCCATCCATCTCAGGCATTTGGACATCCACAAGCATGAGATCAAACGCCTGCTTCTCCAGAGCTTCCAGGGCTTCGCGTCCGTTGCTCACTACGACTGCCGTGTATCCTCTCTTTTCAATGAGCCGGGCTGCCAATTTCTGATTGATCAGGTTATCTTCAGCGACTAGGATATTCAGGTTTCGCCGCTTCTCGCGCAGAGAATGGCGCGTGACCAGACGCAACTGGTCGGCCTGCTGAGTTTTCGTTCCGAGAACACTCAAGACGGCATCGAGTAACTGCGACTGTCCGATGGGTTTAATTAAGTAGGCCGCAATGCCCAGTTGCCTGCAGCGTGCGGCATCGCCCCTCTCTCCTGCCGAGGTCAGCATCATGATCGCAGTCCCCGTCAAGTCCTGAATCTGTCGGACCCGCTCCACCAGGGTCCAACCATCCATCCCGGGCATATGCGCGTCTGTCAAGATGAGCGCAAATGAAGTTCCAGACTGAGTCGCATTTTGAAGCAACCCTAAGGCCTCTGATCCACTTCCCGCCAGCGCTGGCTTCATCCGCCACCGTTCCAGCATCTCTCCCATGATTCGCCGATTGGTTGCGTTGTCGTCCACAACGAGGACCGGTAACCCGACCAACTGATCCTGTTCAACAGGTTCGGTCAAGACTAGGGTCTCGGCTCTCCCCACTTGGACGGTAAAGTGGAAGCAGCTGCCTTGCCCGGCCTGGCTGTCCACCCAAATCCGACCGTGCATCATCTCAACCAGTCGCGCGGAAATTGTCAGTCCGAGCCCGGAACCTCCGTACTTCCTCACGGTCGAGCCATCTGCCTGTGAGAAAGGCTCGAAGATGACGCTTTGTTTGCCGGGTGCAATACCGATCCCAGTGTCCCGAACCGCAATATGCAACTGGATTTGGTCTGGTGCCTCGGATTCCACGGCGACCTCCAGGCCGACTTCGCCTTGTTCGGTGAACTTGATGGCGTTTCCAACCAGATTCACAATGATTTGCCGAAAACGGGTGGGGTCTGCAACGATCTCTTCAGGCACCTCCGGGCGGATGTCACAGGTAAGTTCCAATCCTTTCTGGTGGGCTTGAACCGCAAACTGTTTTAAAGTCTGAACCAGGTTGTCACGCAATTGAAAGGGTATGGGATCCATGTCCAGCTTGCCGGCTTCGATCTTGGAGAAATCCAATACCTCGTTGATTACCGTGAGCAACGCGTCTGCCGAGGTCTTGACCATTTTCAGATATTCATTTTGTTCCGCCGTTAATTCGGTATCCAGAGCCAACTCAACCATACCCATGATGCCGTTCATTGGCGTGCGTATCTCGTGACTCATGTTAGCCAGGAACTCGCTCTTGGCGCGGCTGGCGGCTTCTGCAACGACTTTGGCTCGTTCCAGTTCTTCCTCCACTCGCTTGCGATCAGTGATATTCCGGTCGATCCCCACGAATCCCTCGACGTTTCCCCGGCTGTCTCTAAGGGGAACCAGCGTAGTGAGTACCCACTTTGTCCTGCCGGTGGGATCGTAGACATTGTCTTCAAAATTCATCAATGGCTGGCCAGTCCGGAGGACGGCCTTGTCGCTTTCATCACAGGCTCGTGCGACTTCCTCCGGATAAAGGTCGAAAACCGTCTTGCCTAGTAACTCTTCAGGAGAAGAAACTCCTAAGAAATAGGCAAGGCTTTTGTTGGCTATCAGGAAGCGCCTCTCCGTGTCTTTTACGTAGATGAAGTCAGGCAAATAGTCGATTAAGGTGCGAAGCAGGTTACGCTCTCGGGAGAGTGCTTCTTCAGCTTGTTTTTGATCGGTGATGTCGACCAGGGCTTCGATCAAATGGGTGCGCCCTTTCCTGTTCAAAGGAAGTACGCTTTTTAGAATGGGGATCCGCTTCCCTGTAGCGGTGAGAAGCACTCGTTCGGCATGGTCCACTGTCTGGTGAAGATCTGTGATTGGACACTTCCCGATTTGCGCAGGGCATACAAAGCCATGGCACAAATGACCAACCACATGCTCCCTGGGACTCCCAATCATTTGAAGGGCAAATTGGTTAATGTCCACGATCTCATGCGTTTCCGGATTGATTACCAGGATGCCCATAGGCAAGGAGCTCATGATGGCTTTCAGATACTCCTCACTCTCTTGCAGTTCTGCTTCGGCACGCCTCCGCTGTGTGACGTCGCGGAACCCCCACACTCGCCCTACGCTCTTTCCCTTGACGAGCTGGGGTTCCGAGTGCCGCTCGAAAACCCGTCCATCCTTGAACTCGATTACGTCGTCGCTTTGTGCATCACCGTCAAGGTACAATTTCTGGACCTTTTTCAGGAAGACCTCGGGTTCTTTCAGTTGGGCCAGCACAAAATCCAATGCCTTTTCGTCATCACGCGATTTCAAAACAGACTCTGGAATGCCCCACATTTCCGCAAACTTGCGATTATAGGCGGTGATCTTTCCGGCCGAGTTGACTACCAGGATGCCGTCAGCTGTCGACTCCAGCGCAGCGCGGATCGTCTCGGCCCGTTCGTTGATCCGCTTCCGCAAGGTGGTGACCCACAGTCCCGCCAAGAGAATGATTCCCCCCAGGATTGCCAGCAATATGCGGGTTCGGCTGCTCGTCCACCACGAAGGCCATTTAAGAATGACAATGTCCACGGCGGAGCGAAGCAAGACCCGAAATACAGTCGGTTTCCGATATTCGTCCGTTTCTACTGACCAGACACCAGTCAGTTGCAGCTGACTTCCCTCCCGAATAGCCTTCACCTGGTCAGTTACCGCACTTTTGTCGAGGAGCGCAGTAAATGTAAAACTTCCCATCTGGAGAGTCAGGACGAAAATGTCCCCACGACTCGACTTATCGAGTAGCTGTCCCTGTACCTTGATAAGCTGGGCATCTGGGTCGCCGTTCAGGTTCGTCACGTGTGTCAGGTCGATCGGTGTAGGCATTCTGCCGCGTCCGATCTTGCGAAACTGTCCGTCTTGCAGGGTGGGTGCGTACTGGCCGGCGGTCGGGAATCCCACTGCATCGACCCGATCTCCAAGCTGAACCGTTGTGCTCTGATTGCTTACAATATAGATCCCGCCGGATGCGTCCTGTAAGAAAAGAAATCGTCCCCGCCTGTCCAGTGTCACAACACCTTGCACCCGGATCCTGTGGCCTGAGGCCTTTTCAGGACTGAATTGCATTAAGCTGCTCGCCGGGACAATCGGTAGTGTGAAGGGATCGGGGGGCGCGGCTTGTATGATGTGAACCTGGTCCACACTCGGAACAAAAAGCTGGATGCCGACCAACTGCCGCTTGTCGTTGAACACAGTACCGCAGGCGCCGTCGATCGTTACTGCAGCATCGACAAGGGGTGAATAGGTTTCGGCACGGTTGAATTCGCTGACCAACGCCACGAATTTGTTACTGCCCGCAGCAATCCCAAGTATAAGGTAATCGGGCGCTGTTCCGACTGTGACTGAACGTACGATCCCCTTTACCTCGACCCATTGGCTGTCCTGCTCGCCCGTAAGCAAGTCCTCCAACGGGTAACGGTGGGTTATAGGTAGTGGTGCACGACCCACGACATGAAATTGGGGATTTTCAACCTCGGGTGCAAATTCTCCTGGGCCGGTCACTCCATGAACTTCGACTAGATCTCCCGCTCTCAGTTTAGCCGCCCCGGCTGTGTTGAGGTAGATCCCCCCTGAGGAATCCTGAAAGAAGGTGGTTCCCTCGCTAGGGTAATCAAAGGTGATGACTCCGCGCAATCGGACAGGATACCCCAGCCGTGCTTCGTCTGCCGTTAGTCTGCGGATTTGGACAACCTGTGTAAAAACGGGAATCGTATCTTGTTTCCTGGCCGCCAGGTAAATGCCCGGCCCTATTGCCGCAATCATCAATACAGCCGCCAACATCATTTTTACCACTGTGTTGGCGATTCGCGACTGTCCAAAACATGAGGTGCAAATCGCGGCCCTATTGTGCTTTCGTGTTCTAGGGCTGCTTGACATATAAAGTCGTGCTGAAGTGTCTTGGCCTGGCATGGCTGACAGTACTCTTTTGAGTCCATCCAGATACGGAGCGCTCCGGGGTGGAGGCCAACATGACTTTACGCCGCATCCGTCAAGGTCATACGACTTATCGGCACTTCTACTGCATGCATTTATAAGGAATACGAGCTGCTTCGCGGGCTCAGGCAGGAGCCGGTCCCTCCTTGACTGAGATAGTGCCCGGTTGCGTTTTGGTTGACCTCCTCCTACTACGAGCGTATGCTGGCGCTTTTAGCGGATGCCCAGTCCTCCCATGTGACTGTCAGGTAAGTAATCAAGCAAAGGCCATTGAGAGCAAGTTGGAGGGGAAGAAAAGGACTGGGATTGAGCGCGGTCTGCGATGCGCGGGCGGGCTGACCAGCTCAACTTCTATCTGAAAGAGTCTGAACCTAAGGGCGACGATGGCCTACCCTGTCCGCGACGGCAACCATCTAATCCCCACAATGCTCAAATCGATCTTGACTGATCTTCATTTCTGGCTGCCTGTGGTTGTTTTGCTTCTGGGCGTGACTTTATTAGCTGCCTTGCGTTGAGGGGCTCGATGTCGATTTCGCCTGGGAACAATACCACTGATTCTGGCCGTTCTCTCCACAAGCTCGGCATCGTTTGTGGTTTGGCAGCCGGAGCCTGGCTGGGAGCAGCCGAAGCCCCCACAAAGTTAGTGACGATCGGCGTTTCGCCATTTCTAATCTCATTGGGTATGGTGACCGGAGTATTCGTGGCGCGCTGGACGTTACCGATGGCCCTGAAGGGCACCAGCTATATCCTACTGGACCTGCGGGAGAAGGCGCATCTGGTCGTCTGGGCCCTCCTTGCCGGAATGCTATGGGCTGTCGCCAATACGCTGACTGTTCTTGCCATCCGTGACGTCGGACTCTCAATTGCCTTTCCACTTTGGAACACCAACAGTCTGGTGGGACTCTTTTGGGGGTGGTTGCTATTCAATGAGTTGCGCAATGCAGGCAGAAGACGATGGGTCAAGGTTCTCGGAGGAGCTACTGCCATTCTTATCGGAGGCTGTCTGCTAGCCTATGCCACATCGCATCAGTCGGCCGTTTCACCTGAGAGAGCTAGTTTCGGCATTTTGGCGTCGCTGGGCGCAGGTCTACTCTGGGGGACGATGTACATTCCCTATCGCAAGGCCTACATAAGCGGGATGAATCCCTTGTCTTTTGTCACCGTGTTCACTTTCGGTGAACTCGGAACGACCTTGACATTGGCCCTCGTTTTCCAGGGTGGGCCAGGTAATCTTCTCCACGAACTGGGGCGTGTGCAGTCCGTGCTATTCTGGCTCTTCCTAGGCGGGTTTTGCTGGGTGATTGGAGACCTGTTTCAACAGTTTGCTGCCAAGTACATTGGCATCGGGCGGGGCATTCCGCTTTCCAACACCAACCAGCTTTGGGGATTGGCCTGGGGAGTCCTCGTATTTGGGGAACTTGCAGGGCAGGCCCTTTCGACTCAGATCCTGGTAGCGGTCGGATCGCTGGTGATGATTGGGGGTGCCGTAGCGATCAGTATGGCCGAACCCTCCGACTCCGAGCGCGCCTCCTGGCGGAAAGCTATGGAGCGGGAATGTTCACGTTACCACCTTGATCCCGTGCGTGTCGGGAAAATTCTGGAGGGTGAGGATCCAGTAGCCAAGGAAGCGTCTTCCCGCCGCTGGTGGGAGCTTCTCGTCGTCACAGCCGCGTTAGGGATCTTCATATGGTTGGCGGCAGTCACCCATCGTCATCCCATCCCGGTCAATCTATTCTGGATATTTGTTCTTAGCATTGGTACGTTGACCTTTCTGGTGGGCAGCGGGGTTCTCTTGTGGAGACAGACTCGCTTCTCCTGAGTGGCCAACTGGAATTGCTGACCCGGAGCTGGTCTGGCCGCTGCCAAGCAAAGCGCCGTCGCCGCGTGGGACCGCCGTCCCGCGCTCTGCCGGCGCACTCCAAGAGGCGATTCGGGACTGGGAATTATCAAAACCGTCGTGACCATTCCTTGGGCCAGCGCTCGATAATCACTTTCTTATCGGTGTAAAACTCCACTGCATCTCGTCCCTGGGCATGCAGGGTCCCGAAGAAGCTGCCTTTCCATCCACTGAACGGAAAGTAGGCCATGGGGGCTGCCACACCAATATTCACACCAACATTGCCTGTCGGTACCTGATGGCAAAACCTGCGGGCAGCCGCCCCGCTCGAAGTGAAGATGGAGGCCGCATTGCCGTATGAATTTCGGGAGATGATGGCAATGGCCTCGTCGACGCTGGCAGCGTGGATGAGACTGAGTACCGGTCCGAAAATTTCCGTTTCAGTGAGAGGACTGGCAGCCGGAACGCCATCCAGCACGGTGGGTCCCACGAAGAAGCCCTCCTCGCAACCGGTTACTCGCACGCCTCGTCCGTCTAGTAAAGTGCTGGCCCCTTCGCTGGCGCCATTGCCAATCAAACCTTCAATCCGCGTTTGACTGGCTTTCGTAATGACAGGTCCCATTTGCACACCCTGTTCCAGGCCGAACCCCAACTTGAGAGAACCCGCCAAACCAGCGATTGATTTCGAAAACCACTTTTGAGCTTCTCCAACTGTTACCGCCACCGATACAGCCAGGCATCGTTGACCTGCGCAGCCGAAGGCACTGTCAGAGACAATCTGCGTCGTGGTCTCTGGATCGGCATCGGGCAGAATAACGACGTGGTTCTTTGCCCCCCCCTGGCACTGCGCTCGCTTCCCATTGGCCGCGGCGCGGGCATAAACGTAGCGCGCCACAGGCGAGGAACCGACGAAGCTGATGGCTTGAATAAGCGGATGGTCCAGCAATGTATCCACCGCTGGTTTCGCGCCGTTCACAAGGTTCACCACCCCGGGGGGCAATCCGGCTTGATGAATGAGTTCAAAGATGCGCCCCATGCTCAAGGGAACCTTCTCTGAGGGTTTCAGGATAAAGGTGTTGCCACAGGCAATTGCATAAGGCAAGAACCAGAGAGGAATCATTACGGGGAAATTGAAGGGTGTGATGGCTGCAACTACGCCTAGCGGTTGGCGGACCACAGCTTCATCGATGCCCCGAGCCACATCCTCAAGATTGTAGCCCTGCATCAAAATGGGAATCCCGCAGGCGACTTCCACATTCTCAATACCGCGGCGCAACTCTCCCCGTGCTTCGACCAGCGTCTTCCCATTTTCCATTGAAACAAGGCGCGAGATCTCCTCGAAGCGCTCTTCCAGGAGTTGTTTCAGGCGAAACAAGTATTGGATCCGTTCACTGGCCGGAACCTCGCGCCATTCAACCAGGGCTCTGGCAGCAGCGACAACAACGTTTCCAATATCCTCAGGCCTTCCAACGGGGGTCCGTGCCAGCATCTCACCTGTAGCAGGATTGACGACCTCAGATCCTCCGTCCGCACGGGGGACTTGCCATCGGCCGTTCACGTAGTCCCGAACTTCGTATTGAGCGCTCATGCTTTCCTCCCAACAATATTCACAGTGGATCTTGCGCTATCATGGATTCCTGATTCAGGACCCGTGATCGCAGAAACTCTACTGGCACCACATCGAACCCTGTGGTTTCCTCACCGGTTTCCATATTCTAATGCGATTTTGCTGTTTATCCTATGTAACCAGACACTGGACGTCCACAAGATTCGTCCCAGGTCATTATCAGTAAAAAAAAACAATTAAGGCCTGAATGAACAACCATTCGACCGGGTAAGAAAGTCAGGACAGCTCGTCAGGAGTTAGTGCCTTGGCCAGAATCCACCCATCGCTTCCATTCCTCAACGTGCCCAGATGTTCTTATTCTTGCCCGAAGCAAAGAGAGCGATTAAGATGAGCTGGTCCTTGTGATCCGAGGAATCCTCATCAATCCAGAAAAGGAGAATTCCCTATGTCGAAACGTCCTCTACAAGTCGGTCTAATCGGCGGAGGCGCAGGAGCCTTCATTGTGCATCCTCACCAGAGAGCCATTCATTTTGACGGAACCCGGCGGGTGGTTTGCGCGGCTTTGCATCCTGATCCCGAGGTTGCACAGCGCGAGGCTGCCTCCTGGCCATACCCCCTCAAAGGCTACAAAAGTTACGATGAAATGATCGCTGAAGAGAGCAAGAAGCCGCTTGGCGAGAGGATCGATTATGCCTTGATCGTAACTCCCAATCATGTTCACTTTGATCCGGCCATAAAGTGCATCCAGGCGGGGATTCCGGTCTTTTGTGAGAAGCCCCTCACGCTGAACTTAGATGAGGCTGACAAGCTAGTGGCGGCAGTCACCAAGAAAAATGTTCCCTTTGGTGTTGCACACACCTACCTGGGACATTGGACAAGCCGCTTCTCCAGCCATGTTATACGAAAGGGCCTGCTGGGGGAGGTCCGCTGGGTGGACGCCTTCTACCTTCAGGGCTGGTTGGCTGAACGGGCTGAAGATAAAGGAGTCATTCAGGCGGAGTGGCGGGTGGACCCCAAACGTGCCGGCTTAAGTGGTTGCGGGGGCGACATCGGTACTCATGCCTTGATGCAGCTACGATATGTCACGGGCCTGGAAGTGGTCGAGCTTCTAGCTTCCCTGAAGGCTTTCGTTCCCGGACGTCTCTTGGACGATCACTTTACCACCTATGTGAAGCTGAGCAATGGTGCCCACGGCTTGGTGCGCGCCAGCCAAGTCTCCATAGGACGGAAGAATGATATGGGGATTGAGGTCGTTGGATCCAAAGGCACACTCATCTGGCATCAGGAGGACCCTGAGAAGGTGACGATTTTCCTGCCGAACCAACCGGACCGGGTCTACTGGCGAGGGGCAGTAGCCGCCAACGACGGTTTCCTGGGTGATCTCCCTGAGTGGCTGATGAAGGAACCCACCATCCCCAGCGGACATCCTGAAGGACTTCACGATGCATTCGCGCGGTTGCATCGATGCTTCGAGGCGGATGTGCGGGCCTACAACGAAGGGAAACCCTTCTCCTGCGATGGATCTAAGTACGCCAACATTATG
>DATKMG010000455.1:0-8787 GCA_035541995.1 Terriglobia bacterium | reverse complement strand
AATAATGTTTATGCTGGAAGCTGCCAGGATTTCCATTACTTCCCGGATGGGAAGGGGACAGGTGGTGAGATCAATGATGGGATATAGCGGAGGAAGCTTCAGTCTCATAGATTGACATTGTAAGGGTGAAGTCTGAGGGATGAAGGATGAATTCTGAGTTCTGAGTTCTGAGCTGCTAATCTAAGCGTTGGCAGCAACCGGAACTCAATCTACGGGAACCCTGCCGAGGGCGGAACCTCGACCCCCTCGCGGAACATTCGTCCCTTTTGCTCCCATCTTCCGGATTCCGGAATTCAGAATTCATAATTCCATTAAGCCAGGTATCGTTGCATGAAGGCAGTGCTAAATGTCCCAGCATGGAAGTCTGGATCCCGGATGATTTTCTGGTGCAGTGGGATGCTGGTTTTGATTCCTTCAATGATGAAAGTTTCCAGAGCCCGTTCCATCCGTTTGATAGCTTCAGGTCGGGAGTTCGCATGAACGACCAACTTTGCGATCAGCGAATCATAATAAGGGGAAACAACGTATTCGGAATATGCGGCCGTTTCCACACGCACACCGTTCCCGCCTGGAACGTTAAAGGATGTGATCTTGCCGGGACAAGGAATCAGGGAGAACGGGTCCTCTGCATTGATCCGGCATTCAATGCTGTGCCCTCGCGGTTTGAGATGCTCTTCAAAGTGGAGTTTAGCGCCGGCTGCGATCATGATCTGCAACTTCACCAGGTCAACCCCGGTTACCATTTCAGTAACTGGATGTTCCACCTGGATTCGAGTATTCATCTCCATAAAGTAGAACTTCAAGGACTCGTCCACAAGGAACTCGACAGTCCCGGCGTTGGAATACCCGACCGAACTGAGAGCCTTTTCTACTTGCGAGCCCATTTTCTCACGCAGTTCTTCGGAGACGACCACCGAAGGAGATTCCTCCACCAACTTCTGATGTCGGCGCTGGATCGTGCATTCTCGTTCCCCAAAGTGGACGACTTTCCCGTAATTGTCGCCCATCACCTGGAATTCGATGTGGCGAGGTTTCTCGATATACTTCTCAATATACAGGTCAGGAACACCGAAGGCCTGCCGGGCCTCATTCTGAGCTGTGGGAAAATGCGAAGACAATTCGGCCTGATTCCGGGCAACCCTCATCCCGCGGCCACCTCCACCGGCGGAGGCTTTGATCATCACGGGGTATCCGATGTCCTCGGCCACGGAGACGGCGTCTTGAGCCGAACCGACGATCCCATTACTTCCAGGTAATATTGAGAGTCCGGCCTTCCCCATGGCCGTCAGAGCTCGGGCCTTGTCGCCCATGAGTCGAATGATGTTGGGAGGCGGGCCTATGAACTTGATGTGGCAGGCCTCGCACACCTCGGCAAAATAAGCATTTTCCGAGAGGAACCCATAACCGGGGTGAATAGCGTCAACATTGGTGATTTCAGCGGCACTAATTACGCCCGGTATCTTCAAGTAGCTCTCACTGCTTTTGGCCGGCCCCACGCAGACGGCTTCATCGGCAAACCGCACATGGAGGGAATTCCGGTCTGCCTCAGAGAAAATGGCCACAGTCTGAATGCCGAGTTCCTTACAGGCAAAAATAACCCGAAGCGCAATCTCTCCTCGGTTAGCAATCAGGACCTTTTTGAACATGGAGTCAGAAGGCGCCAGCTAAATGTGGCTTGGGAAGCTACGTCCGCAATCGGTACGTCCTGCGGACAAAAGATCGAGTTTCACTTTATGAATTCAGATTTGTCAAACTGCCAGATTCTCCGGGACAGGACGTGGTCGTAAAAGGTGGCGCCATGCCAAAGGTTCCTGTCGCCAGCCCGCTTGGAAAACTCCTTGGCTTGCTCAATTTCGTCGTTCAGCTTTTTTGTGTCGGTCGAAGACCAAAAAGGGCCTGACCAAATTCCACCGGTTCGCCATTTTCGACAAAAATATTCGCGACCTCTCCACTCACTTCGGCCTCGATCTCGTTCATGAGTTTCATGGCCTCGACGATGCAGAGCACATGACCGGGCTCAACAAAATCACCGACTTTCACGAAGGGGTCGGCACTCGGATTCGGTGCCCGGTAAAACGTGCCGACAATGGGAGATCGAACTACATACAGATCTTCTTTACCTTCCAAAGGAGCGTCGGCTAGCAACGGGGCGGCTGTACTATTCTCCGCAGCTACCAACCCGGTAACCGGCGCACCTGATATCACCGCTGTTCCTGAAGAGAGCGGAGAGATTGCCACCTGGGTCGTCTGGATTTGTTTCCGGATTCGAACTTTGACACCCGTTCGCTCGACCTCCAGTTCGGTGATCCCGTTCTGGGCCACCGCCTCAATCAATTCTTTGATTTCTTTGATGTTCATGCTTCCGCTCTCTCCCTGACGCTTTCCCTGGAAGCGTCAGGACCTGGTCATCTCTAGACCCAAGGGCATCTTCCTTTGAACACTAGCTGGACCCGCATGCCTGCGAAGTCCTTGTACGGAACAGCGCCGTAAGTATAGCCATTGACCTCCAAAAAGACAAACGATTTAGTCGGGGGAGACTAGGAGTTACAAGCTACTGGGGCAGGGGATAGACCTAGATGGCTGGGGATATGAGGTGAGGAGAAGATATCTTGGAATACGGAAGAACTACCTGGGATCGTGGACCGATGGGGGATTTCACCCCACGTCACTTGTTTTAAAGCACCAGCTCTTTTTCGAGAACAAACTTCGCCTTCTTCAATTCGAAGCGGGTTCTTCCAATATTGCCGTTCCTGTCAAGCAATACCAGGATAAAGTACTCGGGAGTAATCATCCGAATCACAATGACCCGGTTCTCTGAAGAGACCACCATTTCTTGAATCAATCCTAGTCCGACTTCCTGAGTAGTGAGTGCAGTTCCTTTCAAGAGAGATGAATACTCAGCCGCCAGGGCTTCAACATTCACCGTGTCGCCGGACACGCGATCCTCGATCGGGATGCCGTCCATCCCCATCACTATTGCGGCAAGGGCCCCCTCCACTTTGTTGAGGACCGAGTCTAGGACCTCCCCAAACATAATGATTAACACCCTCCACTCACAGGATCCTGGGGGTGAGGAAGAAGACCAGTTCCTGGGTCTGTTTAGTTACAGACCTTTCTTTGAAGATATTCCCAATCAAGGGGAGACTTCCGAAGCCGGGGACCTGCCGGACGTTGACCTGTTCGTTATCGATTAACACCCCACCCACCACCACCGTTCCTCCATTGTTGACCAGGATTGTCGTTCGAGTCTCCTGAGTATTGACAGTTGGAACCCCCTGAACTGTCCGGGAGAAATCCGGAGTGGAATTCTCAATATTTACATTCAACATGATCGTGCCTTCTTCGGTTATTTGCGGGGTCACTCGGAGCTTAAGCGCAAAATCGAAGAACTGGACGGAAATGGTGTTGTTAATCGTAGTTTGGACAGGGATCTTGACGCCCTGCTGCACAAAACCTTCGATGTTGTCCTGGGTGAGGATCTTCGGCTTGGAGAGCAGGCGAGCGTTCCCGTGACTCTCAGCCGCTGTGATAATGACGTCTAAAATGAAATTATTCGTGAACCCCACAAAACCAGACAACGAACTGGTAGCTGCGGTTGCCGGCAGGTTGACGTTAAGGGGAACGGCATTTGTACTTCCTCCGGAACCGGAGGTTGGAGGCACAGAGACGCTAGGTGGAGGAGTTCGAGAGAAAGGATTCCCGGGGAGGGCACCGGCAAGTTTGTTCTGGGCATTGTTCCCCATAATAGCGCCCCACTGGATTCCAATATCACGCAAGAAATTCCGGTTGGCTGCGATGACCCTGGCTTCAATTTCCACCTGGCGAATCTTCTTGTCCAGCTGTTTGGTCAGGGCATCAATTGCGGGGAACTTACCGGGGATGTCTGATATGACCATCGAGTTGGTCCTGGGGTCCACGATGATTTCGCCGCGCGGTGAAAGGACCTTCTTCAAGACCGCGCTCAAGTCCGTCGCCTTTGCATAGCTCAATACCCGAGTCTCGGTTTGTAGCTCGGCGGCAAGAACCCGGGCATCAGCCAGGCGTTTCCGCTGAGTTTCCTCACCCTCAAGCGTGGCATTGGTGGCGATCCTCAGGACATTACCCTCTATTTGTTTCCCCAGGGAGTTATTCTTTAGCACTACGTCGAGAGCTTGATCCCAAGGGACATCGTTCAGGAAGATAGTTAGGCTCCCTTTGACATCCGGATCCAACACAATATTCAGCCCGCTGATTTCGCCAATCAGTCGGAAGAAGTCTTTCAAATCGGCGTCCTTCAGCTCCAGCGAAATCAACTCCCCACTGTACTTAGGTGCCACCGGACTGCTTGGCTGCGAGATAATCTGGCCCGCCGCAGGCTGGGTGGTCGTAGCCGCCTGCGGGGCCGGTCCGAGAGGTTCTGCCGCCGGCGCAGTGGGTTGTTGGGTCAGCAGTGCCACGGGTTTTGGCTGGGCCATTGTAACCTTGGAATCAGGCGAAGCAATTGGAGCTTGAGCTGTAGCGGCCTGCGGCGGGACGGTGCGCGCCTTCAATACCGCCGGCGATGGATCGGCCTGAGCCACGACCACTGGCTTGGCAACCGACAGGGGTTGTTCCACAGTGGGCTGGGGGGGAGGCATATTCAATTGTTTCTGAGCAGGAGATGAAGGCGGTTTTTCCTTTTCAGCCGGGGAACTGGGAGCGGGCATTGAGCCAGAGGCGGGCAAGGGCCTGGACAGGTTCAAGGGACTGGCATAGAGGTTTGAGGTTGAGTCCCACGAGTTGGCAATCTGGGACAAGGGTTCTGGGTCCCGGACTTCTGGCACCTTCACAAGAGGAATAGCGCTCTCAGACAAGCGGGGTTCAGCCGTGTGGACTGGACCAACCAGCAAATCAGATTCAGGCTGGTAATTGTTCATGGCCAACTGGGGCAGCGGTTCCGGTTCTGAGGGCTCGGGCACTTCCGTGTGCAAGACCCTTTGTGTGGAAATCGACGGCTCTGCCGGCTCAGGAGAATCTTGAAACAGCTCCGCTTGAGACGAGTGTCCATTCGTGCCGATTTCAGTGAGGGGCGCTGGTTCACCCAATTGTGGGATCTCGAGCGGCGGTGTCGGCGGGATAGGCTGAGCTAATGGCTGTCCCTGCAAGAACCCCACCGGAACCAGAGGCTTGACATCCAGGGCCAAAGGGTTACCAGGGGCGAATTCCTCAAGCTGAGGAAAATTCCCAGGTTCGCTCAAAGGCTCTGACGTTGGTGGGAGCGCCTTCTGTCGAGCAACCTGCAAGGCGGGTTTCTCCGACTTCTGGAATCGGACTACCAGGCCCGTCTCATTACCCACCACTCGGTAAGGGGTTCGATGCGATAGATCAAAGACACATCGGACGAGTTTTCCCTGTGACGATTCACCATTCCCGAACCGTAGCCTTTGGATCAAATCTGAATTCACCACGACTGACTTGCGTAGAACCTTGAAGGTGGAATTCTCGATATCGATCACCAGTCGCTGCGGTTTATCCAGTTCAAAGTATTTGAAAGCTGGCTGGGCGCTGGTCAACAAGCGAAACTCGACTTGATCCCCGCTCTCCTGGATTGCGACGTCTTGAATAGAAGTGGGCGTCGGACGACCAGCTGCTACAAGAGGAACAGGCCCGCTTGAGAGTTCGGGCTGAGAAACGAGTTTGCTATCTGAGGAACTGAAGATGACCTGGACCTTCGATCCTTCTCCTTGCAGTGCGTATTGAATCGGCTGGTTCAAGTTGAACTCAATCCGGATCAGAGACTTTTTCCCCTCACCTATCTGGGAAACCGTTGCGAAATCCACCAGGTCAGTCTTGATGGCAAGAAAGTTGTTTGACAGTCGGGATTGGGCTTCGGGAATGTCCAGAATAAACAAGCGAGGATTGGGGTAATATGAAGTGTAATCAATTAACCGGTCTGCACTCACGGTAACTAATGTTTGAGAGCCACTGCTCCCAAAGGACAAGTCCTGAATGAAGGCAGGGGTCGATCCTGCTCCCGCAGTAGACTGAGATAGGCCTGGCACCGCTACAAGTATCGGAAGCAGAAAGATCAATTTTAGGTACCGGATTAAAGGTCTACTTCTCATTGGTTCCTTCTCCTCGCGTCGGATACAGCTTCTTGACGACCTGTTTGGAGATTTGCTTGCCAAGATTATCAGTTAAGGTTTGGTTGAAAACGACAACATCATTGCGGATCTCCAAAATCTTGCCATCATACAGAACATCGTTGGCATGAACAAAAAAGGTCTTATTGTGGTAACCCTGCACGATAGCCTCTAGTCCCCCTTTTGCTCTGACAATGCCCACGACCTTGATTTCTGAAACCAGCTGTCCTCTCAATCCAGGGGGACGGACAATCGGCGCGCTAGCGGCCTGGATCGAATGGGTTATATCCAGAGATCGAAAAGGGTCCCTCCGTCCTTTAATCTCATACTTATAGTTCGGCAAGGCTGATTCATTGGCGGAAGGCGCTGCAACCGGGGCCGTACTTGCCGGGGGCGCAGCGGGTTGTTGGATTGATCCGGCCTTTGAAGCATCGATCCTGGGAGGCGGCGCAGGTTTATTGGACTGCTGCGCAGCAATGGTAATCACTGTCCAGACGAACACTACAGAAAAAATTGAGACTTGGCGGTTCATTTTTTGGGTTTCACAGGGGGTTTTGCCCCTTTAGTATCCTTAGACTCAGTCGGCGGTTCTTTTTCCTCTCCGTAAACAAATGTCGTGGCCGTGCAACTAGCCGAAATCGTAAAACGTGGATCAACCTTTCGGCTGCTCTCCGAGATCTTGACGTCCGAGACGTTTACGATACGTGAGAATTTGCTGAGCTTGTCAAAAAAGATTCCTAGACTGTGATAAGTACCATCCACTTCCAAATTGATCGGCCACTCCGAGAAGAAATCTTTTTGAACCACGGGTAAGGGTTGAAACTTCTTGATGACCAACCCGGAATTGAGAGCGCTTTCTTGAATCTGTCGCAATAGCTGGTCGGTTTGCTTGGCCTCCGGTAGAATGATCTTCAAGGTAGCCAGCTTGTTGATGAGTTGCTTGTTCTGCGACTGATACTCCTGGTGTTTTTGCTCGACGGCTTGTCCTCGCAGGATTTCTGCTTTCAAAGTGTCCAGTTGCTTTTGCTTCACTTCGATTTGATCGCTCCATCCCTTTACAAAGAAGTACCAGCCTCCCACCACCAGCGCTGTGCCAAATAGGATAAATACGACCAATTGACTGTACCAAGGGAGATTGTTGACACTCTTTAGATTGTCCGAGATTGCCATCGTGAAAATTCCCAGGGCCTGGCGGCCTCTCTAGATCTTTGGGATGATTTCCCCTTCAAACGTGATCGAAAAAGTGTACTTGGACTCAGCTTCCTGCACGTTGATCAAATTGACATTCTTGAATTTCCCAACTTGTTCCAGGCTGGAAATGAAATCAGCAATCACATTTGGAGATCCCATCACCAACCCGTTCACCGTGAACAGGCTCTCTTTCTGCTGTAACTCGCGGAGCCACAGTCCTTCGGTTCTTTGTACACAATCACTTAGCGAATCGAGGATTCGCACTGGCCCAGACTGATTCTTTTTGAGCGCCTCGATGACATCGATCCGAGCCTCTAGAAGTTTGCGTCTCTTTTCAAAAACCTCATTTTCCTTGAGAAGATTCTCCTGGCGGAGTTTCTCTTTCTTGGCACGGGCAATCTGCTTGGTTAAATCATTGTCCTTTTGCGACACCACCTGATTCCAGGAGAAGACGATTCCAAGAGCCACCACGATCACTGAGATGGCCATGATGAGAGAGATCAGCGCGTTAGAAGGCCCACGAACTGCCCTCACCTTGGTTTTGGCAGCCTTGACTTTGGCCCGTCCAAGAAGATTGATCTTTATCATTTAGTTGTCGAAACTCCTTAAGGCTAGCCCCACAGCGACGGTCATGCTGGGAGCCGTTGCTTCCAGCTTCCCCTGGTCCAGCCCCTTCGCAAAAGATAGACTGCGAAAGGGATTCAACATCTCTACGGGAATATTGAATTTGTTCTGAAGGAGGTCCAAGAGGCCTAACACCTTGGCGCACCCGCCGCTCACATAGATGCGCTGAATCTGATCGCCGATTGAAGTGGCTCGGAAGAAATCGAATGTCTTTTGAACCTCCAGGAGTAGCACTTCCGAGATTGACTGCAACAGTGAGGGAACGCTCTCACTGGGTACACCCTCAATCGTCTTTCCCATTTTGATTTGCTCAGCTTCTTCGAAGCTGAGATTGAGTTCCTTTTGAAGTACATCGGTAAACTGGTTCCCGCCGGAAGAAACGTCCCGAGTGAACATGGGGGTGCCGCCCTTGGTGACTACGATATTCATAATGCTGGCCCCAATATTAAGTAAGGCCACCACGGTATTGGAGGCCGGAGTATAATTCACGTCGAAGGCATTCTGCACCGCGAATGCATCAATGTCCACTACCAGCGGACTTCGACCGGCTTGAGTGATCACATTGGTATGATTCAGAATCTTGTCCTTCTTGACTGCAACCAATAGAACGTCAGTAGTACTCGAGGGAGAGGCAGGGTTCAGGATTTGATAGTCAAGATTGACGTCCTGAATGTCAAATGGGATGTGCTGCTCGGCCTCCCATTGGATAGATTCTTCCAGTTCCTCTTCATTCATAAGGGGAAGTGATATCTTTTTCACAATAACGGAATGTCCGGACACCGAGGTGGCGACGAACCTGGTCTTAATCTTTTGCTCATTGAAGATTTTGGAAATAGAATCGGATACTGAGAGCGCATCCATGATAGCCCCG
>DATKMG010000454.1:0-19046 GCA_035541995.1 Terriglobia bacterium | reverse complement strand
TATTGAGTCAATCAATTTCTTGAAGATTCCCACTGGACTTGCTCCGATCTTTCCAAATCGAATGGTGTCTGCTCCGGTTCTAAACCTTGCGGTCCCAGAGCATCTCGTTTCCGCATGCAAGACTGTCTCCAATTACCATGGCACGGTGCAACTACTGTCCTGGATGAAATGTCATTTCTAGGTGAAGGTTTTCTGAAGGAGGCCCAGGTACACGAAAAACATATCGGCAAGTTAGTTCGGTAGGATAAAGGGAACAATTCGACAAAAGTGAGCTCGCGGTTCCAAAGTTTGGACAAAGCGACTGGTCAGATCACCGGCGGGGTCTTATCTGAAATGTCCAATCGCCAGTGCCCCGAGTGTCTCTGAGGTTAATCACAGTCTCACAAACGACTTGGTCCGATACATCCAATATAAGATTAACCAGACGACTGTGAAACCGGCGGATGCTTCGAGAAAACCGTCCCAGTTGCCGACACGCGTCAACAGGCTTCCCACGAAAATATTCCCAATGTGCCGGAAATTGAAAAGCATTGTCGCCATGTACACCGCCAACGAGTTCATTCCGATAACAGCAAACCCAAACGCCCATTTCCTCCACTGCAGCACATCAACGATCGTATAAAACAAGCCCATGAGGAGAAAGCTGATTCCGGCAGTGACAAGAACGTACGAACTTGTCCACATCAGTTTGATGATCGGGAACCAGAGACTCCAAATCAGGCCCAGAAGCAGCAATCCAGTGCCAGCTAGAAAGAGTCCCGTGATCTTCTTCCATGCAGACCGCCGGCACAAGAGCAACTCTCCTGCCAGTGCTCCCAGGAGCACAGAGGAAGCGAAACCCAGGTAGCTCAAAAACCAAGTATTCAAACCATAGTGGAATCGCCCCAGAACGAGGCGGTCGATATAAGCAGCCGCGTTACCTTCGGGCGTTAGTATCCCCCTCCCGAAACCGGGGACTGGGATCAGCATAAGTAATGCCCAGTAACTGATTAGAAAGCCGGCGCTGACAATGGCTTGCCATAGCGGCCTGAGACTCACCATCACGATGGTGGCAATCAGGTAGCCAGCGGCAATCCCATGGAGCACGCTGTAACAAGGGTGTAACATCGACAAATCGAAAGCGAGCAGGTTTCCCTGCGCGGCCATACCCAGGAAGAACAGGATCGCTGCACGCTTGAAGGCATGAACGTAGAGGGTCTGGTTTCCGACTCCCATTGATCGTCGCTTGTTCAAAGACAACCGCATGGCGACTCCCACAATAAACATGAACAGAGGCCAGATGACGTCATAGAAATGGAGACCCTCCCAAGGTACGTGTTCAAGTTGCAGCACGCAGGTCTCTGCTACCTTGCCGGGGAATACCTTTGCCAGTCCCTTGACGATTGCCTCACCGCCGATGATCCAGAACATGTCCAAGCCGCGGATAACATCCAAAGACATCAATCTTTGATTTTCGAGTGGCATTCCTCCAAACGACTCGCTCAACGACTCCGGGGAACGTTTCGACGATACGTGCAGTCTCATGCGCACCTCCACCATCAAGTTGTCGATGCTTAGCTAAAGGTTCTCCGACCAATAGAGTGACACAAAAACAGGTCTTTGGCTGTTGATAAATCGTTGCCACTTGCGGCAATATATTGGGCGCTAAGGGCGCGAATGCCCCTGCCGATTTCATTCTCAGTTACAATCGCTCGAGGGAATCTTTTCAAAGTCTCAGGGTGAGGGAGGGATTCTTATGTCCCAGGTTAGCCGTGCCTCTGTCTTGGCACTCATGTTTTTACCCCTTGCTGTGCATGCGGCTGCCATGCGCGCCGGAGTCGCCAGCGTCGACATTACTCCCCCTCCGGGGTTGTCCATGTACGGGTACTTTGACCGGATTAAGGAGGATCGGCTCTCCACGGGGACTCTTGATCCACTGTACGCGCGTGCTTTGGTACTGGAGGCAGGCAATTCCCGTCTGGCCCTTGTAACGCTCGATCTAGGTCGCTGCTTCGGAAAGGCTTCACTGGATCGGCTTCGATCTGAAGTCCGGCGCCTGGCAGGTATTTCTAATTTGCTCGTGACCGCTTCGCACACCCATGCCGGCCCCAATGTGCTCGATGAGTACCCAAACGATCAACTGCCTGCTTGGGAAGCCGATGCACTTGGAAAGATCGCACACGCCGTGGAAGAGGCCTCTCGTCACGTAGTCGACGTGCGGCTTGGCACAGGATATGGCATCGCGCATGTGGGGTACAACCGGCGCGTGCTGGATGCCGACGGGGGCGTGAAAATGCTCTGGCAGAATCCGACCAAAATTCCGACTTTTCCTGTCGATCCGACCGTGTCCATCCTACGGTTAGACTCGGCTGATGAAAAACCTCTGGCGATTCTTGTTAACTACGCATGTCACCCGGTGATTTTTGGCAGTGATAACCAGAAATATTCCTCTGACTACGTTGGTGTGATGCGGCGAACGGTTGAGGAAGGATTTGGTGGTCGGCTGATTTGTTTCTTTTTGCAGGGTGCCGACGGCGATATTAATCCTTACTATGCATCCACTCCGCTGCAGGATGGCGCGGTCAAGTTGCGCGATTGGACGGGACAAGAACTTGGGCAGGAGGTGGTCCGTGCTGCGAAAGCTATCCAGACCGACAACCTGAGCCCATCTTCGATTGGTTTCGCCGAGGACGAGATGATTTTCAAAGTGCGGTGGCCGGCCGAGCAGTTCCGATCTGGCCTGTTAAAGGAGTTTGGGCCAAGGATATTTGAAGATCATGCTGACCTGTTGCAGGATCAACCCGTGCCTGGCACACTCACGTTGAACGTGGCTACGGCCTTGATTGGCAAAAGGATTGCCATAGCCACCGTGCCGGCAGAACCCTTCGTCGAATTTCAGATGACTTGGCGCAATCGCTGCCCCGTGCCGGACGCCTTCTTCCTGGGTTACACTAATGGCTATTTCGACTACCTCCCGACTATTCAAGCTGCCTCCGAAGGCGGTTACGGCGCGGCCGATTCCAACACCTACCTGGAGGTAGGTACGGGCGAGAGATTGGTCGACCATGCACTATGGCGAGTATATGAAATGATGGGCAGGCTTGGCGAAATGCCGGAGGATCTCAAAGACAGGCATCCTCGCTGATTCAGAGCTCACGGAGTGTCGATTCGTCCGGGTGGGCGGACATTTTTGCCTTGCCGCCCGGTTAACGAATCTCCCAGGTCTGCGCGGGCACTCTCCATATATTGCGCCAGGCGTTTGACGACATCAGGATGCTGATCGGCGACATTAGAAGTCTCAGCGATGTCATTTTCCAGGTCGAACAGCTCCAAGCCGATCTGCCGGGTCACTTCTACTCCCGGTTTGCCACCCTTGCCGGGAGGTTCCGGTCGCTTGTAACTGTGAGCTACATGCAATTTCCACTTGCCACTGCGGACGGCTTGAAGTTCTTGCCCCCAGTAATAGAAGATGGCGTCATGTGGGGTCTTCGCACCGGGTTGGGCCGACATCAAGGGCCAGATGTCCTTCCCATCGATAATTCGATCCGAGGGTACCTTAGCGCCCGCCAGGTTTGCCAACGTGGGTAGGAAATCAATCGTCATCGTGATCTCGCGGCAGACCGTTCCGGCTGGAATGTTGCCTGGCCATCGCATGATGCAGGGCTCGCGGCTTCCCCCCTCGAAGCTGGTCATCTTGCCCTCACGCAAAGGCAGGGCTGTCCCGGCATGATCGCCGTAGAGCAGCCAGGGGCCGTTGTCGGATGTGAAGATTACCAACGTTTGTTCGTCGAGATTGAACCGTTTTAATGCCTTTAAGATCTCCCCGACCGACCAGTCAATCTCCATAATCACATCGCCGTATAGTCCACGTTTTGACTGGCCTTTATATTTGTCCGAAACAAATAACGGGACGTGAGGCATGTTGTGTGCCAGGTAAAGAAAGAACGGCCGATCCTTGTTTTTTTCAATGAATTTGAGGGCGTGTTCGGTATACCAGGTGGTCAGGTTACTCTGATCGGGATTGTATTGAATAGTCTCGTCTCCCTCGATCAAGGGAAGATCCGGGAACTTCTGAGTCGGGTGTTTAGGCCACATGTCGTTGGAATACGGCAATCCGAAGTAATCGTCGAAGCCGTGATGAAGAGGGAGGAACTGTCGCTGATATCCGAGGTGCCACTTCCCATAGATGGCGGTGGCGTAACCGCGTGTCTTGAGAACCTCGGCAATCGTCCGCTCTTTCTTGTCGATCCCGATTGTAGAAGACGGATTCAAGGCCCCTTGAATCCCGATGCGATTGGGGTAACAGCCCGTCAGTAGCGCGGCGCGCGATGCCGAACAGACGGGTTGTCCAACATAGAAATCCGTAAAGCGGATGCCCTCGTTAGCCATTCGGTCGAGATTGGGCGTTTTGATATCCGGGGAACCAAAGACGCCAACGTCTTGGTACCCCTGGTCATCGGTAAGAATGATGATAAAACTGGGCCTCGGCTTGTCTGTTGCCCCGGCGAGCGAATCCGCCCAGGCCAATCCCATGACGAGGCACCAAAAAAACCACAAGATGTTTATTGAAAAATTCCTCATAGGCTCTGGGGTTCGGATTGTACCTCAGTCATGAAACCATTGGAACGAATTCCTCCTGAATCTTTGAGGAATGGATTCGTCTATTTGTGGGCCTATTTGCATCGACCCCACCGAAAAGAAAGGTAGTGAAGCCTTGAGGATATTCGTCCATATGGTTTTGAGCCTCAGATTGTCCTGACAGCAAATCATAGTTGTGAGGGCATAGAGAACATCCCCATGAGGAAAACTAAACCTGAAGGGCTCGCCGAGAGACGAACAGGTGTATACTCTCAGGCGCCAAGAAGTCACGAGAGGCAAACCGGTCCAATCGGGCAAATCTCATAAGAGCGCCCCATGACCTTTTCCAGCCTACCACCGCGGATGAAAATTCTGGTCTTGGGGGGAGTGTGGGAGCCGATCGTGGGACCACCGTCCCCCGAGCGGCGATAAGTTTAGATTCGGAGGTCGCCGCGCAGGAGTGCTGCTCCCACATTAAAACCGCATTTTCGTAAAAGGAGGATCGAAGTGCACAATTTCTATGTCCGTTCTCACCTCGGTCGAGGGTTGTCCATCTTGGCCGTAACCGCTCTTTCTCTCATTCTTTCGGGCAAACTTACTGCTGAGCAAAGCCAGCGTCAGGCACCCAAACACGTTCCCCCCAAGCGTTCGTCGCAGATTCATGACGGCTTCGGTATCAACTCCAACTTGCCTCGCGAGCCTTACCTTCCTTGGAATCGCTGGTGGTGGACCCGTACGTACGACACGGGGGTGAAGTGGATCCGCATTGGGCAATACGAGAACAGCTCTGAGCCGACTAGTTGGGACTGGGTCGAGCAGAAACGCGGTGTCTACTCGATCTCTTCGGAAGTCGACGACTATGTGGACTCGCTGGTCGAAAATGGCGTGAACATCCAGGTCCAGCTACTCTACGGCAATCCCATGTACACATCTCCGGCCGGTAAGAAACCAGATCAGATCACGCCGGAGCCCGGCAGTTTCCACAATGACGACCGCAGCCTTTACTCGGTCTTCTGGCCTCCCAAAACCCCTGAGCAGATTGAGGCTTTCTCGAAGTACGTCCGCTGGGTTGTGAATCACTTCCGCGGCCGCATCCACTATTATGCGCTCTGGAACGAACAGGACATCGGATACTGGAACCCTTGGGGGAATCCCGAGGAATACGGGCGTCTGCTCAAGGCGTTCATCCCTGCCGTGCACGAGACCGATCCGGGGGCAAAGGTCATCTACGGAGGTCAGGCCGATCCCACCCGCGACTTCACACGGCGCGCATTCGACACCTGCCAGTGCGCGCCGGGAATCGATGTTTATGCCTACCACACTTATCCCGGCTACGGCCGCAACCTGAACCCCGAGTCGATGGACTCCGGAGCTTACGGAACCGAGTCGCCGGCCAAACTGCGCGAGTTGGTCCGCAGCTACCCGGGCATCCGCAAGGACATCCCGTTCTGGGACGACGAATTCAATTCGATTCCTGCCTGGATCGGCTCGGATGAATCGGTGCAATCGAAGTACGTTACCCGTGGCCTGCTTTACAACTGGGCGGCCGGTGTAAAGACCTTTGTGTGGCTGCTCACCGCCGGGGTGGACGGCAATGAATACGATGACTTTGGATTGATTCACGGCTTGCGCTATTTGCCGGATGATTTCACGGCGCGGCCGGTGCTGTCGGCCTTTCAGAACACCAACGCTCTTTTCTCCGATACCCTGATTGATGCGGGTATACAGATCCATTCGAGCAATATCTCTGCTATTCGCCAACAGGAAAAGGCGCCGTTCCTTGCCTATGGCTTCCGCACGGCCTCCGGCAAAGCCATTGTTGCTTACTGGCTGGCAGCCCACAGCAAACCCGGCAACCTCTTTCCCCCGCTTACCGCAACGCTGGTCATCCGCAATTCCGGCATCGCGCACCCACTGTTAATCGACGTGGTTTCAGGCGACATCACCCCGCTCGACTGGAAGAAGGGAACGACTGACACGATTGAACATGCACCAATCCGCGACAGTGTGATGGCCATCGCCGATGAGAATTACTTCGATTGGGATGTCCTTCCGGAGGCGCCAAGCTCTCTGAAGCTGGAAGTATCCGGCGTCTCCGTGGAGCTTTCCTGGGAACTGCACGGCGATCAGATCACAGGTGTCGCACTGGAGCGCCGGTTGGGCGACCGCGGCGCGTGGGAACGCGTCACCCAGCTCTCCGGAAACGCGAATTCTTACCATGAAGCGGGAACCCCGGGGCAGATACTCTGCTATCGTGTACGGGCGGTGAACTCCGTGGGTGAGTCGGCCTATTCAAATATTGTTCGTGTCGCGATGTAACGAGGGTCAATCAAAGGAGGATTGGCTTGTGTGCCCTGATTTTTCCCGAAGAAAACTAATGCAGACAATTACTGCGACGGCCGTCTTCCCGTCGCTGACTTTCCGAGATGGCACAGCCACCTTGAAGGATTCGGAGATGCGCTCCGAAGATTCCGATACGCCCAAGATCTGCCTGGAAATGGGCGTGGGACGACTTGCCGCAGGCGGCCTTAGCGGAGCCGGCATGCGCCGGGTCAAGCAACTGGGTGTGGACCACGTGCTCACGGGAGGGCCACCCATTCCCTGGCAGGAGAGCGATATCCGTTCCATGATGGACACACTCAGAACTGGTGGTCTCAGCCTGGGTAATTTGATGATTGCGGGCTTCCCGAATACTCTTTACGGACGCCCCGGCCGTGACGAGGAAATCGAAAAAGTCATTCAGTCCATCCAAGCGGCCGGCCGAGCTGGCTTGCCTGTCATCGAGTACAATTTCTACGCCCACCGGGCCATGGAGGGATATTACGAGGAAACCGGTAGAGCCGGCTCCGGGTATACGGCGTTTGACTATGATCGAATGAGAGACTTGCCCCCCTTACCCGAGGAGGGCGCACACACTCTTGATGAAATGTGGAAGAACATCACCTACTTTCTAAAGGCCGTTATTCCCGTAGCGGAAAAATCTCATGTTCGAATGGCCTTGCATCCCAACGATCCTCCTTCGCCCCTGAGTCGAGGATCGCAGCAGATTATGGGAAGCCTTGCTGGTTGGAAGAAACTCATCGAAGTTGTGCCCAGTCCGTCAAACGGGATCACCTTTGACTGCGGGGTCACGCGCGAAATGGGCGAGGATCCGGTTGCAGTGTGCCGCTACTTCGGAGACCGCGACCGCATCAACCATGTGCACTTCCGGAACGTGAGAGTGCGCGTGCCCTACGAGAAATACACCGAAGTGTTTTTGGATGAAGGCCAGGTCGATATGTTCGCCGTCATGAAGGAACTGGTGCGTCAGAAATACTCGCGCTTGATCTACCCTGAGCACCCGCGTGCCATTGATTTTGACCGCGAACAGCCGAACTTCAAAGGCGGGTATCCGGGCGGCGGTGGGTACGCAGCTTTTGCTTATAACGTCGGATACACCAGGGCCATGCTGCAGGCTGCCTTATCACGGTGAAGATCCGGACTCGCAGCAGAAGTTGTACCTGTCCGTTTCCGCCAGTACTTTCAGGTAGGTTTGCCAATCACGTTGGCTACGCTGGCACTCGGCCTGATATGGTTGTGGCTGATCGGCTGAGGCCGGGAGGTCTATATGAGTTGTTCCCCGGAGGGGAACAGCCGTAATAACCGAGGCTCTAGCGCTCATTTCGTCCTCGAACACGCGCCGCTTGTGGCCGACAGAATATGAGTAATCTAGCAAGTTGTGAATTTAGCCACGCGGCCGTGTGCCTATTACGTAATGTTCCAAGAATCCTTGGATCTCTTCCAGATATGCCTTTCCACCTATCCAGGGGAGGTCGTTGTGATTGGCATCCGGGATGAGGTACCACGAACGGGGCTCCCTGGCTGCTTCAAAGAGTGCCCGCCCTAATGCAGGAGGTATGATTGAATCCCGCCCTCCGTGGATGGAAAGAACTGGACAGAAGATCTTCGCCATTTTCGACTTGGAGTCAAAGCGATCCTTCATTAGCAGGCCAACCGGGAGGAACGGATAAGCTTTCCGGGCCACAGCAACTGCCGAGGAAAAGCCCGATTGAAGGATCAGCGCCAGCGGGGGACGCCGCACGGCCATCTCAACCGCCACGCCGCAACCCAGCGACTCACCAAAGTACACGAGCCTTTGTACTCCGTTCTTGCCTAGCCATTTCAATGCCTCTTCACCATCGAGGTAAAGACCTTCTTCGGTAGGAGACCCTTCACTTCCACCGTAACCGCGATAGTCCAGGACAAAAACTCCATAACCAAGGCTGTGGAGATCTGCCATCCATTCCAGCCGATGACCCCGGTGCCCGGCGTTTCCATGGAAAATGACCAGGGTCAGGGGTTGTCGGCCCGGCCAATACCAGGCAAAGAGGCGCATGCCGTCACTCGTTGTGAGCTTCACGGGCTCGACCCCGCGGTACTTCAGGTCGGATGGCAAAGCCACACCGGCGGGGCCCGGAAAATATTGCAGCCTGCGCTGCAGGAAATAGACAAGAGCCACCAAGCCCAGGTAAAGCATCCCCAGATTTCTGACCAGTCGCCAAATGAACTGACCCATAGCCATGTTGGTTCCTTTGCAGAGCCGGCATTTTGCCAGAATTTCACTTTCCTTCATTCCCCCTTGAGTTGATCGAAAGCGAACCCTATAATTAGAGCAATAAGATACAAAATGTCTCAAGGAAATGTGTCTGAAGGAGGAACTATGGCATCGCCAATTGTTCAGACTGATCCTCGTATCAGTTCGACCCTGGCAAGGCCAGGAAGATTATTGATTGACAATCGTTGGGTAGAAGCGGCATCAGGAAAGACTTTCCCGACTTACAACCCGGCCACAGGCGACGTTCTGGCTTGGGTGGCTGAAGGGGACAAGGAGGACATCGACCGTGCAGTTAAAGCAGCCCGAGATGCCTTCGAGAAAGGACGTTGGCCCGGAATGACGACCTCCGAACGTGGCCGTCTGATTTGGAAGCTAGGCGACCTCATCGAAGAACACCTTGAAGAGTTTGCTGAACTGGAGACACTCGACAACGGCAAACCCTTGACGGTGTCTCGAGCCGCTGATGTTCCCCTGGCGGTTGACCTCTTCCGCTACATGGCAGGGTGGGCCACCAAGATCGAGGGCAACATGATCTCGCTCTCTGTCCCTTATACTCCCGGAGCAGTTTACCACGCCTATACCAGGCGCGAGCCGGTAGGTGTGGTGGGCCAGATTATTCCCTGGAACTTTCCTTTGCTGATGGCAGCCTGGAAGTTAGGTCCAGCTTTGGCAGCGGGTTGTACCGTTGTCCTAAAGCCGGCTGAGCAAACTCCTTTGTCGGCGTTGCGGTTGGGGGAGCTAATTCAAGAGGCCGGGTTTCCCGAGGGGGTCGTCAATATCGTCACGGGCTATGGTAATGCAGGAGCGGCCCTGGCGGCACATCCCGATGTCGACAAGATTGCATTTACCGGTTCCACAGAGGTGGGCAAGCTCATTGTGGGGGCTGCGGCAGGCAATCTCAAAAAAGTCTCCCTGGAATTAGGTGGAAAATCTCCCAATATTGTCCTTAAGGATGCAGATATCGAAACCGCCGTACAAGGAGCAGCAAGCGCCATCTTCTTCAACCACGGCCAGTGCTGCTGTGCGGGCTCACGTCTCTACGTACAAAGTGCCCTTTTTGACAAGGTCGTCGATGGTGTGGCCGAGCGGGCCAGCAAAATCAAATTGGGACCAGGCTTTGATCCTGCAACTGAGATGGGACCCTTGGTGTCAACCGAACAGCTTGAGCGTGTGTGTGGATATTTGGAAGCTGGGTTTGCTGAAGGCGCCAAGGCTATTGTGGGTGGGCACAAAACGACAGGAAAAGGGTACTTCGTTGAGCCTACTGTGTTAGTGAATACCAATGAAAGCATGAAGGTGGTCCAAGAGGAGATTTTTGGCCCAGTGGTATCCGCTCAGCCCTTTGATGATATCAACGACATATTACCCCTAGCGAACGACACGATTTATGGGTTGGCGGCGGGAATCTGGACAACCGACATTAGTAAAGCCCACAGCCTCGCTTCCAAGTTGCACGCAGGAACGGTTTGGATCAACTGCTACAACATTTTCGACGCTGCCCTCCCATTTGGTGGTTACAAGCAGTCCGGTTGGGGAAGAGAAATGGGTCATGACGCACTGGAAATGTACACGGAGGTCAAAGCGGTTTGCGCCAGAATTGGCTAGATATAGAGCCGCGGACCTGTAGTATCACAGGTCCGCGCTACCCTGTTGAATTGTGAGGAGTAGCGCAGACTCCTGCCCCTCAAGGAGTCTGCGGCTCTAGAACAAGGGGACAACTCCATTGTCGCAGAGAGAAGTCCATCTATTCGTCGCTCTCAACATCCGTATTTATGCCTTTTTTCAGGCGTTTGGCGACAGATACGAACTAACCGAGTACCGACCCCGAGATGTCAATTGGACGGTTTAAAGAGCCGGTGTGAATGGATATCTGTTGAAGGCAATTGCTTTTGAACTCGTCGGAGACAACAGGGCGAATTCAGCCAAATTCTCTGCCCATGATTGACCTGTCGCCCCCAACACTCAATGCCTTACCACCGCATCCAATTTCCTCGCTTTAAGGCCTGCCAAGAACTGGCCGATAGAATCTAAAAGCAAGAACTGTGCTGCCGCATGCCTGGCAGTTGGTGCCTTGGCCTGCCTGTCGGAGGAGAGTAGCAGTCAGTGCCATTTCTTTGGTGATGGAACAAATTGACAGGCAGTATCAAGACACCGTGCAAATGGTAATTCCTTCATCGCATGGTTAGCCACAGACACCTCTCGCTCTTCGGGTATCACAACCTGTCGATGCCAACCCCGGCTTTTCCTTCCTCGAAACTGCCCACCAAGGAAATTCTCCACTAGCTACTCAAAGGATCGACGAGTATAATTCGCAGGGACTAAATGCTGATTCTATTCACCTAATGTGCCGATACCATTACGCGTGGGTCTGTCTGGATATTAATCCCCTCATTGATCCGTGCTAATGTAGATGTTGTCCAAATCCCATTTGGCGCGCAATCACCAGTGAGAAAACGCTTGGGTACCTCCTGCTAAGTTTGGAAGGAGCTGAAAGCCCACAAGAAGATTAGTATTTAAGAACCGCGCGATTGCCGAGTATGAGGGCAGCCCAGGCTGTCGCTCGCTGGCCAGTTGTCGACCATCCGTCACTGTTGAAGGGGGACTATCACAAGGGCATGAATGAAAAGGTATCATCAACTAGTTTGTGTCAGAACGAAGATCGTTTTCGAAGCCTGATTGAGAATACCAGCGATTGGATTTGGGAGGTGGATACTGAATGGCGCTATGTGTACGCCAGTCCGAAAGTCAAGGACCTGTTGGGTTATGAGCCAGAAGAAGTCTTAGGGGTGACCCCGTTCAGCCTGATGCCTCCTGAAGAAGCAAGCCGAATTCAAATGAAACTGCAGGGCGTGATGGAATCCCCCCGGTGCTTCGAAAGATTGGAAAATGTCAATTTGCACAAAGATGGAAGGCGGATAGTCCTGGAAACCAGTGGTGTGCCTTTCTACGACGTTAGTGGACATTTTTGTGGATACCGAGGGATTGACCGCGACGTCACCGAGCGCAAGCAGACTGAGGAGGCATTGCGGCAGAGTGAGTCGAGATTCAAAGAATTAGTAGATTTGCTGCCTCAGGTGGTTTATGAAATTGACAAGGAAGGAACCATCACATTTGCCAACCAAGAAGCCTTCTCGGCTTTCGGATACACTCAAGAAGACTTGGGCGAGGGATTGAATGTTCTACATGGGTTGATTCCTGGGGATCGTGATAGATGCAGGCAAGACATTCAGCGTATTTTGAACGGAAACAGGTTGCCGGGAATTGAATACACCGCCCTGCGAAAAGACGGTAGTACATTTCCGGTTCTAGTCTACGGCGGTCCTATCATTTCGCAGGGACAGACCGTGGGGGTCAGGGGCATTCTGGTGGATATGACGGAGCGCAAACGGTCAGAGGAGATGTTGAGAAAACTATCGTGCGCGGTGGAACAGAGCCCTGTTTCTGTCGTGATCACTGACACTCGAGGGAATATCGAATACGTCAATCCCAAGTTCACACAATTGACCGGTTATGCACTAGAGGAAGTTCTTGGCGAAAATCCCAAGATCCTGAAATCTGGACATACGCCGGCGACCTCCTATGAGACTCTTTGGAACACAATTACATCTGGCGGGGAATGGGTAGGCGAATTCCACAATCGAAAGAAGAGCGGAGAGCTCTATTGGGAATATGCTTCAATCTCTCCTTTGACCAATATAGAGGGACAGATTACCCACTTCATCGCGGTGAAAGAAGACATCACCGAGCGCAAACGCGTGGAAGAAGCCTTGCTGGAATCAGAAGTAAGGTATCGTTCCTTGTACTCCTCCATGAATGAAGGAGTGGCGTTGCATGAAGTTGTTTATGACCATAAGGGGAACCCCTCTGATTATAAAATATTGGATGTCAACCCCGCCTATGAGTCAATCCTTGGTATCGCCAAAGAGCAGGTGGTCGGTAGGATGGGATCCTCCCTTTACGAATGCACCCCTCCCCCCTACCTCGGCATCTATGAACAGGTAGCTAGGACTGGTCAACCATGCTCCTTTCAGACAACCGTCGAGAAAAAGAATAAGAGCCTCAGAATCTCGGCATTCTGCCCGGCAAAGGGGAAGTTTGCAATTGTCCTTGAAGACATAAGTGAGCGTCTCCAGCTGGAATCCCAATTATTGCAGGCACAAAAACTGGAGATGGTCGGGCGATTGGCAGGTGGGATTGCCCATGACTTCAACAACCTGTTGACCGTCATCAATTGCCACAGTCAGCTTTTGGGATATCAATTCGACCCACAAGATCCAATCCGCAAGGACCTGGAGCAGATCAAAAAGGCCGGAGCTCAGGCTGCTCAATTAATCAGTCAACTGCTGGCGTTTAGCCGAAGACAGGTGCTGAATCCGAGGGTACTAGACCTCAACGAAGTCGTTGGCAACATGGAAAAAATGCTACGCCGCCTGATTTCGGAGAACATCCATCTAGTGACCAGCATGGGCGCTAAGGTTGGGCGGGTTAAAGCTGATCCAACCCAACTTGAACAGGTGATCGTCAATCTGGTGGTCAATGCAAGTGATGCCATGCCACACGGAGGAAGGATCACGATCGAGACGGCGGACGCTTCAGTTGACGCAACTGTTGTCCCTCAGAATCCTCCCCTCACTCCGGGCGACTACGTTGTGATGTCGGTTAGCGATGACGGCTGTGGAATGGATAAGGAAACTCAGGAGAGGATCTTTGAACCGTTCTTCACGACCAAAGAACAGGGGAAAGGAACCGGACTGGGATTGTCCACCGTCTACGGGATAATTAAACAAAGTGAAGGACATATTGAAGTCCATAGTACGAAGGGGCAAGGGAGTACGTTCCGGATCTATTTGCCGAGTGTCGATGAAGCTGTCGACGAACGGAAGGACGAGCCATGCGAGGAGTTCTCCGTCGGGGGAAGCGAGACAGTGCTGCTGGTCGAAGATGATGAGAATGTCAGGGATCTGGTTCAGCAGATCCTGCGCAATCATGGATATACTGTTCTTGAGGCAGCCGATCCGGCTGAGGCACTTAGAATTGCCCACGATCAGAGTGAGCGCCTGGATCTTCTCCTCACCGATGTAGTCATGCCACAGATGAATGGCTATCAACTAGCCAACCGCCTCGCAACGTTCTGGTCCGAAATGAGAGTCGTTTATATGTCCGGCTACACCGACGAAAACATTGTCAACCACCTCATGTTGGAACCCCGCGTCAGTTTCATCCAGAAGCCCTTTTCGAGTGAGACACTATTACGGAAAGTTCGCAAAACTCTGGATACTTCGAATCGCGTTGCACGCGTCTTGGTCGTAGATGATGATTCTGTCATCAGGGCGATGCTGCATCGAACCCTGGAGAACGCAGGGTTTCCTGTTGTGGAAGCCCAGAGTGGAAGAGAGGCCCTGGCACGCATTGAAGGGAAGTCCATTGATTTGCTGATCACGGACCTTGTGATGCCTGACGGAGAAGGTCTGGAGGTCATTCGGGCATTGAAAAAAACTCATCCTCATTTGAAGGTCATAGCCATTTCAGGGGCTTTCGCGGGGTCATTCCTTAAAACGGCTGAGCTATTGGGTGCTCACGCAACCCTCCAAAAGCCTTTCAAGCTCGAAGAGTTGCTGGACACGGTCCGAAAAGTCCTCCTTACCTCCTGACAACCGTTTGCACAGAGGATTCCATATTCTGTCTGTGCGAAGAGGGGGAAACGGTTTCCCTTGCTTGTTAAAAAGCTCATTAGGAATAGCTAAAAAAAGAACAATTGATTATCATACATACCCGCGATGAGGTATGATCAGAACACAATTGTAGAAATTTTTGACACAGTCCCGCCATGGAACTAGGAGAACCCCCTATTTCTGTCGACGGGAGATGAAAATGAATTTCTCAACAAAACGCGTGTTAGCCGAGGACTATTCATTTTACGCCATAGCAGAGAAGTCCCAATTTGCTCTTTGGCTCCTCCAAGACGATCGGTTCGTTTATGTGAATCCCAAGGCTGCTGAGATTTTCGGATTGACCAAGGACGATCTGCTTAGTCTGCCATCATTCTGTGACCTCGTTTTCGAGCCGGATCGCGACCTGGTTAGAGAGAACCTGGCGGAACGGGGTTCTTCGGCGTCAACTGGAAGAAACTTCTCATTTCGGGGAATCAGAAGAAGCGGACAACCGATTTGGGTCGAAGTGCATTGCAGTTTGGCAGAGATTAACGGCAAAGCTGCTATCCTGGGGACGTTTGTGGATATAGCCGAAGACGAACGTGCAGCCTGGATTTATAGAGACGGCGTCGGTCCCGGGAACCAAGGTGTAAAATCTTTGACCGAAAGAGAAGCGTTGTACCACGGTCTTTTCGAAAGTAACCCTCAGCCAATCTGGATTTATGACCTGGAGACGACCCGCATCTTGTCAGTCAATCACGCTGCGACCCAGCATTATGGTTACACTCGAGAAGAGTTTTTGGGTAAAACTTTGAAGGATCTTCAACTCCCTGGGGATGCAGATCATCCGATTGGCGCAGACTGGTCTGTTACCGGCAGTTTGCCGAGACCCGAAACGTTGCGACAACGCAAGAAAGACGGTTCTCTGATTGACATCGAAACTTCCACGTATGATTTGAGTTTCGAAGGTCGACCTGCGCGCCTGGTCTTTGCCCACGATGTCACCAGGCAGAAGCAGGTCGAGCGGAGGCACAGCCAATTGGCCATGAAGAGAACCCCTCTCCTCGGACAACTGCAGCCCTATATTGAGCAAATGCCTGTGGGGTGCATTCTCGCTGATGCCCATTTCGACTTCTCTTACTTGAATCCTGCTGCTGAACGGATATTTGGTTTTACTAGGGGTGAACTGGAGGGCAGAAGCCCTTTCGAGACTATCATTCCTCAATCAGCCCATGCTGACGTGGAGGATATTCGGCAGCGAATTGCCGCCGGCGATCTGACGGCGCACGCCGTAACAGAAAATCTCACGAAGGACGGGCGGAAAATCATCTGCCAATGGTTCAATACACCTTTGAGAGACGCCTCCGGAAAAGTCACTGGCGTCCTGGCCCTGGTCCAGGACATTACCGGACCAAGGCAGATGGAAGAAGCTTTGCGGAAATCAGAACTCGAGTACCGGCACTTGGTCGAGTCTGTCCAGGCAATCGTCTGGAAGTGTGATACCAGGAGCTTCCAATTCAGCTTCGTCAACCAGCAAGCTGAAGTGCTGCTTGGCTATCCTGTGGCGCGCTGGATGGAAGAGACCGGCTTTTGGGAGAAACATATCTTCCCGGGTGATTGGGACTCGGTGAATTCCACTTGCAAGAAAGTGTTGACGACCCTGCAAACCCACGAGATTGAATACCGGATGATTGCCGCCGATGGACGAGCCGTCTGGCTCCGTGACATTATCCATCCTGTTGTCGAGGACCGCCAGGCCAAGGGTTTAGTCGGTGTCATGGTGGACATCACAGCTAGAAAAAGTGCGGAGTTGGCCATGCAGGAAAGCCGTGCGCGGCTGGAGAGTATTATCAACTCCGCAATGGATGCCATCATTACGGTCGACGCCGACCAGAGAATCCTAATTTTCAACCGCGCAGCCGAAACCGTTTTTGGCTGCACTGCCGATGAAGCCAAGGGACAACTGATCGATCAGTTCATCCCGGAGAAATCCCACCAGGCTCACCGGAAGCACATTGCTAACTTCGGAAGTACGGGTATCACCTCCCGCGCAATGAACGCTCTGGGAAACATTACAGGAGTGCGGGCTAATGGGGAGGAATTCCCCCTTGAAGCGTCCATTTCACAGACTGAAGTGGCGGGACAGAAACTTTACACCGTAATCCTTCGGGATATCACCGAACGAAAGGAAGCAGAGGAAATTCTTAGCAGGACCGAGCAGCAGTTACTGCAGTCTCAAAAGATGGAAGCGATCGGTCGGCTGGCCGGGGGGGTAGCACATGATTTCAATAATTTGTTGACAGGGATCATCGGATTCGCCGAAGTAACCATGGCTCGAATGGAGCGCGATGATTCCCTCTACGACGGTCTTGCGGAAATTCACAAGGCCGGCGAGCGAGCGGCAGAATTGACCAGGCAGCTTTTGGCCTTCAGCCGCCAGCAGGTTCTGCAATCTGAAGTGCTGGATCTGAATGACGTTGTTAACGAAAGCACACAGTTGCTTCGTCGCCTGATTGGTGAAGATATCGAATTAACCAATAATCTGGCCCCCGACCTGGGCCATATCAAAGCTGACCGCGGACAGATCGGGCAAGTCATCATGAATCTTGTCGTTAATGCCAGGGACGCAATGCCTAGCGGCGGCAAGCTGGTCATCGAAACGTCGAATGTTTACCTGGATGAGAACTACGTCAGCGAGCACCTCTCAAGCAGCCCGGGACTTCATGTCATGCTGGCAGTAAGCGACAGTGGAATAGGGATGGGTGCAGAGACCAAAGCCCACATCTTCGAGCCTTTCTTTACCACCAAAGAGCAAGGGAAGGGGACCGGGTTGGGGCTGGCGACGGTCTATGGGGTCGTCCAACAGAGTGGGGGGAATATCTGGGTTTACAGTGAACCTGGAGAGGGTACGACCTTCAAGGTCTATTTTCCCTGTGTCAATGTCTCCGCGGTAGCGGCCAGGTTGAAAATGGATACGGCAGAAAGTCCAAGGGGCACAGAAACTATCCTGATTGTCGAAGATGAAGAGATCGTTCGTAGGCTGGCCTCTCAAGCACTGGGGGTCAAGGGGTATAGGATTCTAGAAGCCGCTAATGGAGGGGAAGCAGAGGTCATTTCAGAGAGATATCGAGACAGAATTGATATGCTGCTGACCGACATGATCATGCCTGGAGTCCGAGGAAACGAACTGGCAGCCAGGCTGCTCCAGCACCATCCGAATATGAGTGTCCTGTATATGTCAGGCCACACGGAAAATGTGATTGTTCAGGACGGGACGCTGGATGCGAACTTCAACTTTCTGGCAAAGCCCTTTACTCCAGGGACTCTGACTCAGAGAGTGCGAATGATCCTGGACTCGAAAAAGAGCCCATCCTGACTTAAGACTGTACGGGACGGAGTTGCTGGGCTACTCTTAAGCCGGCCGAGTGATTGCCACCTCTACTCACACCCACTGTCCTAGAATTAAGCAAGGAATTACCTTCATACGCTTTCTGGCCCGCTGAGAACGGCGAAGGTCCGTATCCTCTCCCATATGAGACAGGGGGAAGTAAGAAATGAAACATCTTCCTTTTTTCATCTTTATGGTTGTTTCCAGCTTGAGCATGGCCTTAGCTCAGCAGGCAACCCACACTTTCGCCTTGGGCGAGACAGACTTCTTGCTGGATGGCCGACCCTTCCAGATCATCAGTGGAGAATTGCACCCCGCGCGCATCCCCAGCCAGTACTGGCGCCATCGCGTCCAGATGACCAAAGCAATGGGCTGTAATACAGTCGCTGCCTACCTTTTTTGGAATTACTACGAGAACGAACCCGGACGGTTCGACTTTGAGACTGAGAACCGGAATATCAAGGAATTCGTCAAAATAGTCCAAAACGAACGAATGTGGATGATCCTTAGGCCGGGTCCTTACGTGTGCGCCGAATGGGAATTTGGGGGCCTGCCTCCCTATCTTCTGCGGATTCCAGACATCAAAATTCGCTGTATGGACCCTCGTTACATGAAGGCGGTGGAACGGTACCTCACGAACCTGGCTGCCATCATCAGACCTTTACTGGTTACACGGGGTGGGCCGATCTTGATGCTTCAGATTGAAAACGAGTACGGGAGTTACGGAAATGACAAAGAATACCTGGAAGCTTTGAGGGCAATCTGGATCCGGAATGGCATCGATGTCCCGTTCTATACTGCAGATGGCGCAACCCCGCATATGCTGGAGGCAGGAACTCTCAACGGGGCCGCTATT
>DATKMG010000453.1:0-4894 GCA_035541995.1 Terriglobia bacterium | reverse complement strand
AGGGAACAGATCTGAATGCGATCTTTCAACGGAATTGCAGTTTCATTTGGAGTGCAAAATCGCGGAAAACCTCAAAGCCGGGATGACCCCGGAAGAGGCCCGCCGCCAGGCTCTGCTGACATTTGGCGGGATGGACCCTATCAAAGAGGCCTGCCGTGATCAATGGGCTTTCCGGTGGATGGAGGATCTAGTCAAAGACCTCCTTCTTGCCTGGCGGTTGTTGGTGAAGGCACCGGCATTTTCACTCGTGGTTATTGGCACCCTAGCGTTAGGTATCGGGGCTAACACAGCAATATTCAGCCTCATTGACGCGCTAATCTTGCGTAAGCTTCCCGTCCACAAGCCCGATCGCCTCGTGGCACTCTCGACGACCAGTCCTCAAGGCCACCCGTCCGGCTTGTCTTATCCAATGTTCGAGGAGATCCGGCGACAGCAGAAAATTTTCTCGAGCTTGTTCGCGTGGTCAAGTCAATTATTCACCCTGGAGGCCAACGGCTTACTGTGGCCAAGCGAAGTGATGTTCGTTACAGGCGACTTTTATTCTACGCTCGGTATCGTGCCTCTGATCGGCAGGGCCATTACTCCCTACGATGAGGGCCCCCAGGGCACAGTGCCCGCTAGCATTGCTGTAATCAGCTATGGGTGCTGGCAAAGGCAGTATGCCGGTGATGCCGCAGTGATCGGGAGGGTGATCAGGGTCGAGGGCAAGCCATACACCATCGTCGGAGTAACCCCAAAGGCGTTTCTGGGTCTCATGGTTGGCGTCTCTGCAGACGTGACGGTTCCGCTGACGTCTTTCGTCCCACTTGAGAAGCTGCGAAAGGGCACGTCCTTGAACTTTGATGTGATGGCACGCTTGAAAGAGCACGTCACGATGGAGCAGACCCGCATGCAGCTTGAAGCCCTCTGGCCGGTTGTGCAGGGTGTGACTGTTCCGCCGGATTGGGATCGTATGCAACAAAAGGGGTTCTTATCATACCGCCTTCGGGTTGAATCGGGTGCATCGGGCACAGGGCAAACCATGCTGCGCGTGCGCTTTTCGCGGCCCTTGTCTGTGCTAATGTGCGTTGTCAGCCTGGTGCTGCTCATTGCCTGCGTGAATCTTGCCAGTCTCTTACTCGCCCGAGCAGCGGCACGACAGCGTGAAATGGGCGTTCGTATTGCTCTGGGGGCCAGCCACTGGCGTTTAATCCGGCAGTTATTGACCGAAAGCGTGTTGCTTTCCATTACCGGCGCACTGCCAGGGCTCTGTTTTGCCTGGTGGGCAAGCCGCCTCTTGGCAAACTTCATGTGGACCGGGATAGTGCCACTGGGGCTAAACCTAGATCCCGATCTTCGTGTCCTCGGATTCACCGCAGCAATCGCTGTATTGACGGGAATTGGCTTCGGCCTCGCACCCGCCCGGCGCGGGGCTCGCCAAGACCCGGCCAGGCTGCTTCAACAGTCCTCACGCACGCTGAGCGGAGGCGCAGGGCGGCTCGGCAAGCTGCTTGTCAGTACGCAGGTGGCCTCGGAGCTGGTTTTATTGATAGGGGCGTTGCTTTTTGTGCGGAGTCTTCAGAACCTGCGATCGGCCGACTTGGGCTTTCGGAGTGATGGTGTACTCGTCATGCAATTGAACCAGAAGCCAGGCGGATACGACAACCTGAATCGCAAAGCATATTATGATGAGTTAATAGACCACCTGTCACAGTTGCCCGGGGTTCGCTCGGTGAGTCTGTCTCAGGTGATGCCGATTGTGGCCTTCGATTTCAAGGAGTCAGTCACCGCGACGTCAAGTGGATTTTCCGCACCCGGACCTATCGATGGAAATCCCTACTTTGTTAGCCCACGGTTCTTTGAGACCCTCGGAATTCCCTTGCTCACTGGGCGTGACTTCGATCCACGGGATAATGAGCACGCGCCACGGGTTACCATAGTCAGCCATGGACTTGCCCGGAAGCTATTCCCCTCAACCGATGCCATAGGGCAGCACATCAGCATCGGTACAGAACCGGAACACCGGGACTTGCAGATCGTCGGCGTTGTTGGTGACGTTCTTCCCCTAAACATGCGTAACTGTAAACCATTAGCGGTGTATCTCTCTTACTTTCAGCAACACTATAACCAGCCGTTTGTGCAGGTTCGCACGATGGGAGATCCCTCGGCAATGGGGGCAAGCATTCGCGGGCAGATTGAAGGACTCGGACGAGAGTATCCTTTGTGGACGAGGACGCTCATACAGGAAGAGGACCGGTTGCTGCTACCGGAACGCATGATGGCTGTGCTTTCTGGATGCTTGGGCATTTTGTCGTTGCTGCTGGCCTCAATAGGACTTTACGGCCTCATGGCCTACACGGTAAGCCGGCGTACCGCCGAGATCGGGATTCGCCTTGCCTTTGGTGCAGAGCCGGCTGAGATTCTTTGGTTGGCGCTTCGGGAAACCTTGTTCTTGGTCCTCATCGGGGTAGCCATCGGCCTGCCTGTAGGTCTGGCGGCTACTCGCCTGATTTCCAGCGAGCTTTATGGGTTGACACCATCTGATCCTATTACGATTGCAATGGCAACTTCACTGTTGGTTGCCGTGGCAGTTTTTGCGGGTTACCTTCCTGCCCGCCGTGCCACGAAGGTCGATCCCATGGTAGCGCTGAGGTACGAATGACGAAATGCCGATTTTCGAATTCTGATTGCCGAATTAACTTGGGCACTAAAGAAGACCTTATCTTCACATCCTTTTTCGAACGATGCAAAAGTCCTGTTGGGTCAATGAAATAGAGCCCAAGGCAGAGCTAGCAAAATAGTACAAGTAGGGGTTGTGTTTGGGAGGGGTCTGACCGGGGGCATAATCCCCTGCAATTTTGCCGATTCATCACTCATTTCTGTTCAATAAAATGAGACATTCTTACCTGCTCGACGGCATACTCTTGATAGGACAGAGCGATCTGAGCGCTCAGCTTCGAGTTTTTGTTTGTCGTTGAGAAGATCATCGGACCCCATTGTTAGATTTTCCCTTTTCTTTTCCTAAGACCGAAGTAACTGATTAGCCTAAGGAGGAATGCATGCAGAGAAGGAAATGCTTCAACGGCGCAACTATTCTGCTCCTACTGCTGATGGGTGCCGGAATTTTCATGTCTGACTCAGCGGTCAAGAAAACCACATCACGAGATTCTATTCGGAGTCAAGAACCGGGTTCCTCATCTGACGGGCTTTCGGCGGAAGAGACGCCAGCGAGTACTCCATCTTTTCACGGAGCTGATTCCCCTGGGCGGCGGAAAGCTGGCAACCTGCAGGTAAGTAAAGGATATGGCAATCTTGGCATGGCATTTGAACCCAATCAGGGCCAGGCGTCGGATGATGTGAAGTTCCTGTCGCGGGGGCATGGATACACGCTGTATCTGACAGCGAGCGAAGCCGTGCTGCAATTTCCGATGGCCGATTTGCCGTTACCGAATGATAAGACAGACCGCAACACTGGATTTGACTGGCAGGATCCTCACCACTTTTCAGTTCCCTTTGATTTTCACCAATTCGCCGAAGTTTCAAACCGCCTCAATCGGAAATCGGAAATTGCAAATCGGAAATCTAAAACCGTTCACATGAAACTTCTTGGCGCCAACTCCAAAGCCGAAGTTGAAGGTGTCGACAAACTCCCCGGCATTACCAACTACTTCATCGGCAACGACCCCATGCAGTGGCGGACCAATATCCCAAACTATGCGCGGGTTCGGTTCAAAGATGTCTTTCCGGGAATCGATCTGGCCTACTACGGTAACCAGGATCAACTGGAATTCGACTTTATGGTTGCACCAGGAGCAGATCCCAGCAAGGTCCAACTTGCCTTTGAAGGCGCCGAAAGGATTTCCAGAGGGAATAATGGCGAATTGCTCCTTAAAATTGGAAGTTCCCAACTCAGGATGATGACTCCTTATGTCTATCAAGTCTGCAATGGCCGGAGGCTGGAACTCGATGGGAGGTATGTATTTAAGAACGAGAAGAAGATCGGATTTGCGGTAGATCGTTACGACCCGTCGCTGGCACTCGTTATCGATCCTCAATTTGTTTACTCAATGACCTTCGGTGGAACCGGCGGAGACAATCCCTTCGACATCCAGGTCGATAGCCTTGGATCTGCATATGTCGTTGGCAAGTCCGCCTCTTTGGACTTTCCCACTCAGAATCCTTTCCAATCCGATCCGGGTGGAGGCACCTGTGGGGATCTGGTGATATATCAGTGCACCAATGTCTTTGTATCTAAGATCAATCCAGAGGGAAATGGTTTAATTTACTCGACATACTTGGGGGGCAATCGTGATGATATTGGCACGAGCCTTGCCCTGGACTCCTCGGGGAATGCGTATCTAACCGGGTCGACAACCTCAACCAATTTCCCGACCAAAAGCGCGATCTTCCCGACCTTGCGGGATGGTGGCGAAAACTGCCATCGCGGTCAAGTAGGTGATGCCTTTGTCACGGAGCTCAACCCATCAGGGAATGCTTTGATTTACTCAACCTATCTTGGCGGAGGCTGCGGAGACCTAGGGGCGGGCATTGCCATTGATGGAGCCCGAAATGTTTACGTGACAGGGACAACAAGCTCTCAAACATTCCCCGTGACTCCGGGTGTGTTCCAGAATCACCCTGGTGGCAACGAGGCCACCAACGGTTTTCTGGCAAAGATCAACTCGAACGGGAATGCCCTTGCTTATTCCACCTTTCTGGGTGTGGCGGGTAGTCTCTTTGCGACCATGCCCAGCTCAGTTTTCGTCGATCCTCAGGGCAACGCTTATGTGACCGGAAAGACAACGGCCTCGGACTTCCCCACCACGCCGGGCGCCTTTCAGAGGCAGCATGGGGGGGCATTTGATGCTTTTGTATTAAAACTAAATAGTTCCGGCTCGGCATTGATTTATTCAAC
>DATKMG010000452.1:0-12312 GCA_035541995.1 Terriglobia bacterium | reverse complement strand
ACGATAAGGCTCGGGCGATCCGGGAAATGATCCGCGTGGCCAAACCCGGCAGCCGGATACTGATTGCTGATGAAATGGAAAAGCATGTCAGGGATTCGTACGAGCGGATGCCCATCATCGGTGGTCTTTTCAAAAACCGGCCCGAGGCTGTGTCGGTTCCGATTGACTTGGTGCCACCAGAAATGCAGGATGTTCACCAGGAAATTGTATGGGGAGGCCGGTTCTATGTGTTGGTATTCCGAAAACCTCTTTAGAACTCATTAAAACTCCTGGTTAGAAAAGTAGAAAATACTCACATGAATAAGAAACTTTTGAAGCTCAAAGTGACCAACCTCTACCTGCTACGCGCCGGGGAGAAATACCTGCTGGTGGATACAGGCTATGAGTATGAGTGGGAACTCTTCTGCCAGAGACTGGCGGAAGCGAGCGTCCGCCTGGATGAAATTGGCTGGGTGCTGATCACCCACCACCACGACGACCACTCCGGGTTGCTCAATAAGATCGTGGCGGCCAATCCTGGAGTGAAGGTGATCCTATCGGGTCTTGGAAAAGGATACTTGGCTACCGGGGAACACTTCCACACTCCCGAAGCCGGGTACGTCAACAAGCGTATCGGCCTGCTCCTCTCTCTGAAAGGCCGGTTCGATAAAAAATGGACGCACGCCTTCCCTGCGTACAAGATACGGGAAAACGACTTTCTGATCCGCGGCGATACCAGTTTCGAAGAACTTGGCATTCCGCTGGCCGGCAGGATCCTCGAAACTCCCGGCCATAGCCCTGACCATTTATCTGTCGTGTTTGATGATGGAGACTGCCTCGCCGGCGACGCGGCGGCCAATTTCCTGCAGTGGGCCGGGGCGAAATACTGCGTGATCTCGGTGGATAACCTTGACCAATATTACACAAGCTGGAAAAAGTTGATTTCCAGCGGGGCCAAGCGTATTTTCCCTTCCCACGGGAAACTATTCACAGTCGATGCATTGAAGCAGAATCTTGGGAAACACAAAAAAGAGGGTATGGTTTTGTTTGTGGAGAGATGCTTATGAAAATCCTCATTGTTGGTACCGGCGTCATCGGAGTCATTTACGGCTGGGCGTTGCATCAAGCGGGAGTGGACGTGACCCATTTTGTCCGCCCGGGGAAGGCAGTCCAATTTCCCGGCGGCCTCCGCCTGGACTTGCTCGATGAGCGCAAAGGTTATCCACCCAAAGCTGTCCACCCTTACCCGATCCGCTGCGTGGATTCGATTTCATCATCCGATGGGTATGAACTCATCATTGTCCCGACCAACGGCTACCAGGTCGAATCCGCCATCCAGGATTTAGCGCCTGTTTCAGGGGATGCCACCTTCCTGATCTTCTCCGGCAACTGGAATGGTCTGGCCAGCTACGATGCTTTCCTATCCCGCGAGCGCTACCTGCTTGGGTATCCCGATGGCGGTGGGACGATCCGGGAGGCTGTCTACTGGACCAATCTCGGCCCGGACGTTCATTTGGGCTTGCTGGAAGGACAGTCTTCCGAACGGCTTGAGCAGATCAAAGCGCTGTTCGCTTGCGCGGATATCCATGCGGAGATCCAGGAAAATATACTGCACTGGTTGTGGGTTCACAATGCCGGGGTAATCGGCTTTGCAGCTGGCTTTGCCAAACACCGCGAAGTAACAGCCTATCTCAGGGATAAATCATTGCTACGCCAGTGTATCCTGTCCACAAAGGAACTTTACCAGTTGTGTGGGTTGCGCGGCGTGGACCTGAAGAAATTCCCCGATACGATACTAGCCAAATTCCCAGTTTGGCTCGTTGCCATGCTTCTACGCTGGAATTTCAAGCGTAACGAAAGTATGCAGCGGTATACCGCGCACGCAGCCAGCGCAGGCAGCTTGCGAGAAACCGAAATCTTCTATAACAGCATGGTGAAAACTGCAGATGAACTGGGCTTTGCTGTGCCTTATCTTCGGTCCCTGGAAACCTATATGCGAAACTCGTAATATTTGTTTACCCTGGAGATGAATGCCATGGAACCTGAAACTCTGTCTCTTTTGTGCGATCCGCTGACGCATGAACCTTTGCAGTTGAACCAGGAGAGATTGGTCAATTCTGTATCCGGGAAAGAATTCCCCATCCGGGATGGAATTGCCATTTTCCTGGATGACGCCGATGTCAGCGGAGAAAACCAGCGCTACCAGCGCCTCTATGATCGTATTGCACCGCTCTACGATCTCTCAATGAAAACCTATGCCCGCATCAAAAGCGGCGGGTTGAAAAAACGGCGCATGGAATATCTACAGGAAATGGAAATCGAACCAGGCTCCAACGTTCTCGAAGTTTCGACCGGTACCGGTGCAAATTTGCAATTCCTCCCACACACGGCCCATTATTTTGGGCTGGATATTTCCCTGGGCATGCTTAGACAATGTCAACGACAGGTCAGGAAATGGGGTATGGAGGCGGATCTTTTCCAGGGAGCGGCAGAACATCTGCCCTTCCAGGAAGCCTCCTTCGATGCCGTTTTGCACATGGGCGGGATCAATTTTTTCAACGATATCCCCCAGGCGCTGCGCGAAATGATCCGGGTTGCCAAACCGGGTGTCAAGTTCGTTATCGTCGATGAAACCGAAGAGGTTGCCAAACGCTATGAGAAAACTGTCGGGACGAGTGCGTTTTATGGCAACCGGCCCAGGGTCATCGCCGCCCCGTTGGACCTGGTTCCAAAAGAGATGCAGGAAATCAACGTCAGGGAAATCTGTGGCGGAGAACTATACTGCCTGACCTTCAGGAAACCTTTGCACCCGTCTACTTTGCCCGCCGGCCAACCGTAACCAGTATAAAACGACTCATGGCTCGTCGCTGTGTCTGAACGTCCAGCCCTGCCTGGGCGAACATCCCGCGCACCGTTGCGGGACTCGTCTGCCGGCCATGCGGATGGATTCTACCCAGCCCGAAAGGCATCACGATATCCACCAGCACGAAGACTCCTTCGGGACGCAGCACCCGTGTAATCTGCTTGATACCCTGTAACTGGTCCTGCCAATGGTGAAAAGAGGTGGTACTGAAAACCAGGTCGGTGGACGAGTCCGGAAGCGGCAAGGATTCCACCATGCTGACATGGAATACTGCTTGTGGGGTTAGGCGGCGGGCCTCCCTCACCATCCCTTCAGCCGGATCCACACCGGTCAGCCGGGCCGTTGGCCAGCGTGTAGCGGCCTTACGCAGCAGCCGTCCGGTCCCACAGCCAATGTCTAGGATGCTTTCAGGCTGGAGCCCAACCGGGACCAATTTCAGAGCGATCCGGTGGATCCGGTCGAAGAAAAGACCCTGGAGGAATGAATCTTCGTAGGTGCCGGAACGGCGTTCAAAACTCTGGATATCTTCTGTTTCAGGTTGGGTGACCATATTCAACCTCGTGTGAAAAGCGACTGGGGCAGCATGCCTTGTATGCATAAAGGGATATCAGGCCCTGTATATGTGCAAAATTGCATCGTGCATCCTTGGGGCTAGTCTAAGCAAAAAGCAGGACATCGTCAAGAATACGGAGTGAAACTTCTCGTGTCCATCGATCCGATGAGCGCTCGCTCAATTACCTTGGGGGTCATTGGATCGGTGGCCTGGATTCTGATTTATATCACCAGGAATAGATCTCTTGCGGATGAGTGAAAATTTCATCCAGCCTTTTTAAGAAGGGGACAAGGGTATCAAAATCGACCGCACGGTGATCAAAGGCCAGGCAAGTTGGCAGGAATTTGCGAATGCCGATTTGCTGGACTCCTGCACTGTCGAGGAAAACACCAGGTTTATCCTGGACTGCGCCGATCCCCACAGCCAGTGCCTGAGGCGGAACCACATCAAGCAGGCCAAAATATCCATGCTGCTCGCGGTAAAGCGACCCGATGTTGGAAATCGTTACGGTGCCATCCATGATGTCTTTCTCGGTCAGGCGGAGGTCTTCAGGCAGGCTGTAGTAACGTTGCTTTTCTTTGCCTTGCAACCGGATAAGCTTTTGGCGGCCAAAAGTGGAAGAGAGCACGCGAGCGAGCATTCCAATATTGAGCCTTTTGAGTTCTCCGAGCGTGTCTGCGTAGGCGGATTGATACAGCATTTCATCGATATTGGTACGTTCAATCTTTTGTCCCAAGGCAGCGACTGCTTCGGAGATGCCGTTGAGTGACATTTTGTCGGCTTTCGCAATGATCGGGGTAATCATCCTCCCGTCTGGCAGCAGCCATGGAAGGGTAATATTGATGTCTGCGCAAACCAACAAGCGCCCCACGACCGTCCGGGGATTGTATTCGAGGAGCGAGTTGAGCTTCGGCGCTACCAACAGACCTTCGACGATCGCTTTAAGCAGGATCGTGTTGAACGAAATTTTACGTGGTTCAGTCGCCGTCTGGCCGCGTTCGGCGGCCAGGTTTTTGAATTCTGCATAGAAATCGGTGATGTCTGGTTCGTATAAATAAGAGACGTGGGGAATGTTCTTCCAAGAGGTGGAAGTTAGATGAGAAACCACCTTGCGCTGCAGGTCAAAAGGTTGGATTTCTCTAATCTCAATATTTTTACTCGTCAACATAGATCAGCCAACCCTTCTCGCAACTTCAAAAGATAGAGTCGATGCCGAAAGCAGGACGTAACTGATCCAGACTGAATCGGCCATGAGGAGATGGATGATCTGCATCCAGATCGGGGCAAGGAGCAGGAGATTGAGAACGCCGGCCGCCAACTGCGCCAACACAAACCCGCCTAGAGTCAGACTCAGCCGCCGGCCTAGCGGGTTATTAATTCTGCGATAAATATACCCGACCAGGCCCAACGTATACAAGCCAACCAGACTCGCCATGAGCGGGTGGATTACCCTCAGGCGGATCAGAAAGCTCGCGTTCACAGCCGAGTCCTGCGCCAATCCCTGTGCAAGTGTTTTGGCCGGGAACAGCGTATCGCCCAGGGCGGTTATCGCGCCGCTCATTCCGAGCAGGGCCACCCCAGCTAGACCGGTACCAAACAGCAGCGGCAGAAAACCTTTGTCCTTGATGGAAACTGCTTTTCCACCAGAAGCCCACCAGGCCGTCAGGGCCAGGAATGCCAGGAGTATGAAGGTATTGAGCAGATGCAGGGCTACAACGGCGGCCGTTAAAACTGAGTTGCTTGTGTCCGCGAGAACGAACAGCACCAGCCCTGCACCCAGGGCTGCTTCGAGCAGAATAAACATAGCGGAGCCGGTTACGCCAATGCGTACCGGGCTACCTTTAGGATACTTGCTCCAGCCCCAGATCAGCAAGGCCAGGACTACCAGTAGGAGCACGCCACTCAGGGTGCGGTGGGTGAACTCGATGAAGGTTTCGATGTGCTGCGGAGTGGGGATGATCGCACCGTTACAAGCCGGCCAGTGGTTGCCGCATCCGGACCCCGAGCCTGTGACGCGCACGAATGCACCCCAGAGGACATCAAGGACAGCCCAAGCAAGCGCAGTCCAAGCCAGTTTTGCAAAACGGTTCATGATGTCACCAGGTGATATGGAAAAGACAGGATTCAAGCAAGGCTGTAATGATCCGTATTGTATCAAACCTGGCAGCCAATTTCCATAGACTTGGGCCTTGCCCGGCGAGCAGTATTCAGAACAATCCATATCCACGCTTGAGGGCAGAGGTGACTGTCCTATGCGCGAACACCCGTGAACGCGATTTTTCCAAATCGGCCTGCGTCCAGTTTTCCAACCAGCGCGTCACCTTCCAAAGTCGCTGTAAAGAGGATGCGGATCTCGACTTGCATGACGACCGTCACGGACCAGGACATGCTCCGGCCCTCGATTCGGCCATCCGCGAAATCCGCCGAGGCGGGGAGAAACCCCCCTTGCACCGTTCCTGAAAAGGTTTGACCGGAGGAGGATATTTCCAGATCAAGCTCCATTTTCCGGTAGATGAGCGATTTCGGCTTGAGCTTCCACTCACCGTCGATAGCGATCATGCTCCCAGGCACGCCGGAAGGAGACCTAGGCAATGGATGTTGAGCATCTGTGGGCACGGATGGCGGAGCTACAGTCGCCTCCGCAACAATGCTTTTCCGAGATGATCGCTGACCGGATCTGCGACCACGGACGTCCGGATCGGGCATCACGACAAGCCGTTTTCCGTGCATTTGCCGCTTCCAGACCTTGCCGATTTCTTTTAGAGAAACGCGTTCCACCTCTGCAGACAGCTCGCCATTTGTGATCCAATCAAAAACCTGCGCGGCGAGTTCGGGAACCTCTTCGGCGACAATGCCGGCGTTCGCGCCCATGATGACGAGACCGGAGGTGCGAAGACTCTCCCCGGTTAAGGATATCGCCGGTCCACCGCTCTCGCCGATCTGCACCAGGCGAACGGACTTGGCCGAAAGACCGAGGGCTTCCGGGACGAACGTGCTCAGGAGGATGTCGGTCGGACGACCCCAAACGAAGTCCAGGATCACATCATATCCGCTGTCTCCCGCCTCGCGCCTGAACGCGGCCATGATCTTTGATTCAGGTTGCTTGAGATCGATCACCGCGTCGGCACCGAGGCCGGCCAAGGCCTCCAAAGAGGCCGGGTCTCGGCCAGTGCAGACGACTCTGCCGGCCCCCAGCTTCTGCGCAACCTGAAGCGCCAGCCGGCCGGCGAAACCTGTCGCACCCTGGATCAGGACGTTTTCACCGGGCTGAAGCTTGGCCCCAAATTTTAAAGGGAGAAGGGATGCCAGTGTGGAGCTGGGTACGGCAGCGGCCAAAGCCGGGTCGAGGCTGTCAGCCAACTCCATAAAGAAAGATGCATATCCTTTCGGCACAATCGACTTTTCGGCCATCGCGCCATAGGGCGTTACGCAGCCGCCGAAAGTCATTGTTTTTCCATCAATGAGGCCCACTCCGTCGCTGCCGATGATCGCGGGTAGTTTTGGATAGGCGGATTTGCTGCTGAAGTGGCGGCCGGAGACTTGAACCCTGTCAATGTTCTCTAGAGGCGCTGCAACCACGTCCACGAGCAATTGACCTTCGGTCGGAACCGGATCGGGAAAGTCCTCATAAACAGGAGTTTCACCGAATTTGTGTAGCACCGCAGCTTTCATAATAACCTCCTTCTAAATTTGAATTGCCCGAGTATTGTTTCCGGGAAACAATATAACTTAGCCCCTCCATTTTGTCAATATTGTTTCCAAAAAACAATACATCGGATGGCCGCCTTTTTGATATACTTGCTCATGTTAGGACCGAAGGAGATTTTGCCATGCCCCCTATCGAAAGCCCTGCGCTGATCTCGGAAATCCTGTCCCTGCTCGGAAAATTAACCGAGCGCTTCCAGCCGGACGATAACGAGATGAAGCGTTGGATGACCCAGCACTTCAACAACCCGGCCCTGGCCGAATTGTTGCAGGATTCAACGATCATCATGCTGCGTGTACTGAATGAAATCGGCCAGTCGGAACCCGTCAACGGGATCACGATCTCAAAGCGGGCCGGGATCCCCAGAGGCAGCGTCTCCAAGGCGACGCGCCGGTTGGCAGCCAAGAAATTGATCGTCACCAAGTCGTTGCCCAACAACAAAAAGGAAATATTATTCCGCACCACCGCGCTGGGCAAGGTACTGTACGAAGCCCACCGTGCCTTCGACAAGCAGATGGAGAAGGGCTTCGTCCGATTCCTGCAAAGATATGATGAGAGTGAGTTGCAGCTGATGGTGCGTGTGCTCCAGGACTTTACAGAAGCATCTTTCCTGGAATTGGGAAAACAAGGCGAGCAAGAGTAGCCGCTGGAAGCAAAAACGTCTCGCATTGGCGAGACGTTCGGTTATTAAATTACACGAGAAAAGTTACGCTTTAACGGTTGGCACCGTTGTCGCCCGTTGGGCAGGCGTTTCGCCACGGCTGCGTGGTCTCCAGACCCGCAGATACTCGGCTGCAAAGTATGAGCCAATCACCAGTAGCGCAGAAAAGAATTGTGCAGCCAGGCCTTCGGCGTTCGGGAAAATGGCGAACCATGTTCCCATCCAGGAGGGGATTGGTAAAGCTAACGAGGTAGTTCCGATCCAGGAGGCCAATTGCATCTCCTGAACACTTTCGCCAACCATGACAACCAAGACACCTCCCAACAGGATTCCGGTCAGGACAAGCATGTTTTTATAGGGAAGCCGATGGTGTCCCACGAATGTCAAGATTCCAATCATCATGGTAAGGATTAATCCAAGCCCTGCCCCTACCAAGACAGTATTTGTGCCAACCTGCAGCCGGATCGACTGCAGGAAGAGAACCACTTCGAACCCTTCCCGGTAGACAGATGTAAAGCCCAACAGGACCAGTCCCCAGAAGGGACCGGATATCCCCTTTCTTCCCGCATTTCCTTGTGCGACCAATTCATGACGGACCCGACTATGTAGGGAAATCCAACCGGTCCAGTAGATCTTATGAAAGAACCAATTCATCACGAGAAGCAAGATGATGATGGCTAACAATCCTGTCGCAGCCTGAATATCCAGCGCCGGAGCATTGATCTGGCTTAGGATGGCGACCACAATGAACCATGTGGCCAGCGTGGCAAGGGATCCGAAACCAACGCCCACCGCCACCGGACGGCGATAGGGCTGATTCCCGCCGACAAAACTGGTTGTGATCGCAGCCAGGACGATGATACACTCCAGGCCTTCTCGAAAAACGAGCAGGGCAGTATTGAGAATCGCTGCATTCCTGCCGATATGCGGCAGGGTTGGATCGGGGTTTCCGCCGGCGGTTACTCCCTGCCAGACTAGAACGCCCACAACTATTACCATTCCCACGATCATAAGAAATGCTTGAAGAGGCCGTTTGAGTGATTGGATGATCTTTGCCATGTCCGGTTCCTGTCTTTTGATTTGAGATTTGAACTATGTACAAGCTATAGTATAATTTCCACACTAGGCATAATCTAGATATTTATCATAATTTTGATTAAATTCTCCGGGATATCGGTTTTCAACCTGGTTGAAAATTCTTGTGGAGATTCTTATAGGTACATGACTGCCAGCCCAGCAATGAAACGTTACGCTGCTGAAATATATCGTTTGCAGCAGGATTACCAACAAGTTGCTTTATCCCTTTTGAGTACGAGTGTGGATGCCTCTGCCCAAGCTGTTTCGACCATGGTTCGTCGCTTGGTGGATGGAGGCTATTTAGTGCATGCGCCATACCGGGGAGTACGACTTACTGGCGAGGGCGAAAAAATAGCCATGCCCCCGTTACGTCGTCACCGCTTGGTGGAGGTGTTTCTTGTCAGGGTGATGAAATACGATTGGGCATCGGCTCATGAACTTGCAGATGTTTTCGAGCGAGGGATTAATGGAGAGATCGAAGACAGGCTGGATGATTTGACCGATCATCCAACTCGATGCCCGCATGGAGAACCAATCCCAAGCAAAGATGGGATCATGCCTGTCGTGAACGATATTCCCTTGTTGGATGTTCCTTCCGGCTCGGATTGCGTGATAAGCCGGGTACGGACTCACGAAACCGACAAGCTACGCTACATTGGCGAGTTGGGATTGGTACCAGGCATGCCGTTTCACTTGTTGAGCTGTGCTCCATTCAAGGGCCCACTCCGGTTGCAAATGAAGCCAGAGGATCACGTGATTGGTTACGAATTAGCCAGCTCACTCTGGGTCGAGGTCGTAAAAGTCGGTCCGGGAAACAAGCTGCCCCCAAAATGGCAAATTGATATAAATGTAAACAACCACTCCAAATAGATCCGCACCGAGGTGTATATGGCGGGATCTGCTTTCGAAGAATACTTGACTGAAAACATAGTCCTGCACAAGTTGTATGAGAAATGCTGGCGAAAGATTCGGATGATTGGTGTTTAGCGAGATTCGATAAAATCCCTGCAGCATTCACCAGATCGAGGGCAACAACCGATATCGAACCCGCCTAGCATATTCCAGATAAGCCGGCAGCTCGCTTTGCAGAGTCCGATCCTCGAGAGCCGTCCGGAGGATAAACAAACAGCCGATCAACGCACCTGGAATCAATGCCCACAGCGAACCAAGCAGGAGGGGTATGGAAATCATGAGAACGAGGATGCCTAACTACATGGGATGCCTTACCCGGCTGTACGGACCTGAATCGATCACCCGTTGACCGCGGTCGTCCTGGATACGCACGGTCTGCGAGAGAAAGGTATTCACCATCACAGTCCGGTAAGATCACGAATCCCGCGAAGGTTGCGCCGCACCAGCCCAGAATCTGCAGCGCCAGGGGCGCCACCGCCCAGCCGAACCGGCCGGCATCCAGACCGGCCAGGGCCAACATCGCGAGCAGGAGGACTGTATAAGCAGTCAGGATCACCTTATCCCAGGCCTTGGTGTTCCTCCCGACCCGACTACGCTCATTCATTTGCCCAGGATCGTTTCGCAGCACCCGCACGCCGTAGAAGGTCAGAAAACCGCCAAAAGCCAGGGTTAAAGCCCAGGCCTGGATCCAGTCCAGCCGACCGGCGGAAATAAGGAGGATCGCTGCCAAGCCTGCCACGACCGTCAGGAGGTTGGGTAGCAGGGAAACGATCGACCATCCAGCCAGCGAGCCCGGGGCCTCGGGTCGTTCCGAAGAAGTATTTGACGTAGATCGCCTTTTATTGAAAGGCAACCGTTGATTGGACGGTTATTCCCTAGTCGGTGCCCTTTTTGACTGCAGGTATTTTTTTACTCCAAAGGGATGGAGCAGGAAGCGATAGAACCAGGGATAGACCTCCTCCCCGACTTCAGCACCCACTACCTGAGGAAAAGCCAGGTTATAGACATCCCCATTCCAATGGGCGACACAACCACCAACCGCCAGAACGTTGAGACACCAATCGGTGTCCTTGCCATATGGCAGAGGAATGAAAAAAACGTCCTCGCCTGGTTGCCGCCTGGTTGCCCGAGCACAGGCGTATGATACTGGTTTTTCGAATGTTTGCCCACGTGATCGATGATCGTATAGACCCGCCGGCCCGCGAAGGTCATCATGACGGGATTGGTCACCTTTCGATTAAAGCGGCGGAGCCAGTCCTTCCTTTCTTTTAGTTCTATCTGTTTCACAGCCGGCATTGATTGCCTCCTGCATCCTAGATAATTCTTGTTGGCTCTTTAACAATTTCAAGGAGGTAACGAAAAATAACCCTCGAAACGACAAAACCGGTGTGATAAGATCGCAGCATGGTCAATCTGGAACAACTCATTGATGATGCAAAATGTTATGAAGTCGTTCGCGACTTACGCTGGCCCGATCAGGTCACTTGCCCACATTGCGGTTCCCACCAGATCCAAAAGCGAGGTCACCATGATCGCTACAGTTACCGACAACGCTATGTCTGTCAAAGCTGCACGCAACAATTTGATGATCTCACCAGCACGGTCTTGGAAGGTCATCATCGCCCTCTGCGCACCTGGGTAGTGTGCCTGTACTTGATGGGCTTGAATCTTTCCAATGAACAAATTGCAGCCGAACTGGATCTCCCGGTTAGTGAGGCCCAGGCTATGACGGAGCAACTGCGGTTCGGCATCGTGGTAAAAAAAAGCCTATCCAGTTGAGCGGTGAGGTTGAAAGCGACGAAGTCTACATCACTGCCGGGCATAAAGGCCATCCGGAAGTGGTCGCAGGGCTAGGACGGCCCGGAAGACGGCGAAAATTACGTGGCAAACCCGGCCGGGGCACGTTGGCGAGCGAAAAACCACTGGTTTTAGGTCTGCTGCAACGCAATGGGGATATGGTCATCCAGATGTTACCCAATGTCCAGCAAACGACGATCCAACTCGTGATCACGCAAACCGTTGTTCCCGGCAGCCAGATAGACACCGATGAGTACGATATTTATGACCGTTTGGAAGAATGGGGCTATGCTCATCAGTGGGTCAATCACGGGGCGGGCGAGTTTGCACGCGATGAGGACGGGGATGGCTTTTGTGAGGTGCACGTCAATACATTGGAAGGGTTCTGGTCGTTGCTGCGCTCCTGGGTACGACCGGATCGTGGAATTTCTCAAGAAAAGCTGCCGTGGTATCTAGGCTTTTTTGAATTCATCCACAATGTTCGCCGGCGGGGCAAGGCTTTGCTCTATTCACTTTTGGCTACGCTCGTAGCTCCTTGAAATTATTAAGGCGCCAAAAATAAAGGAAAAAGCCAAAACCTATTGCAACTGACGTAACGTCAGGTTGTACAATTTACGCATCAATAAAGAAATTTGAAGAAGAAACAAAGGGAAAAATATGCAACAAACAACTTGGAAAATTGGTGAGCTTGCAAGGCAGAGTGGAATAACAGTTAGAACCCTGCACCATTATCATCAGATAGGTCTCCTTACGCCATCTGAATT
>DATKMG010000451.1:0-6159 GCA_035541995.1 Terriglobia bacterium | reverse complement strand
CGACGGCGCGGGGCCCTCCACCAAAGCCGAATTTTCCTGAAAGTCACACTATAGAGCCCCGGTCAGTTTGAAGACCCAGGCATACTGGCAGGGATTTGTTGCCGGCGATACGACCGGGGGTTCAATTACAATCGAATTCTTCCCGGCCTTGTATTGGACCTTTCCTGCAAACCCCAAAAGTTGGACGTTCCCCGGTGGGTTCACCTGGCTGACTGTTATGCTGGCTGTTGGAAACATTGTGCAAATCAGGTATAAATCATTCCCTTTGCGCGTGAAATAGATTTTGTCGGACTTGGATTGGGTCGCCCCGCTCCAGCTTCGTGTACCGTAGATGGCCTCCCCATTCAGCTTCAACCAGTCACCCATGTCTCTTAGTCTCTGTTGCATAATAACCGGGATTCTTCCGTCAGCCGTGGGTCCAATGTTGAGCAAGAGGTTTCCTCCCTTGGCTACTTTCTCGATCAATAAATGAACCAACTGCTCGGAGGTGGCATAGCTATCCAGATTCTCATTGCGGTTATAACCAAACGAACCGCCAATGCCCCGGCATTCCTCCCAGGGGTGCTGCAACCCCTCTTTTACGTCTTGACCATGAACGAGGCCATATTCAGTCGTATAGTAACCTCCATGCTTGCTTCTGGTCTCCTTCCCCCAGCGGTCGTTCACCGCTATTTCATCCTTAACCGCGGATTCATTGTATAACCAGGCCAGGAACTCGGCGCTCTTCCAGGTTTCGCTCGGGTAATCCCATTCTCCATCGGTCCATAGCAGATCAGGCTTGAAGCGAGTCACCAAGTCCTTCATTTGCGGGATCATATGCTCATCCACGTAACGATTCACATCCGATCTATAGAGCGGATTAAACCACTCGTAAAGAGAATAGTAATATCCCATGCGAAGGCCCTTATTTCTGACCGCTTGGATCAGATCGCCCGCCAAGTCCCGGTGCGGACCTACGTCAACTGCATTCCAATTCCAGGATTGCTTGCTGGGCCACAGACAAAAACCCTCATGGTGCTTGGAAGTCAACACCACGTATCTTGCGCCGGATCCTTTAAGTATGTCGGCCCAGTCATCAGGTTCGAACATTTCACACTTGAATCCATTCACAAAATCCTCGTACTTGGTTTTATCTCCATAAGTGTCTCTGTGGAATTTCCTGAACATTGCATTGACGGGAGATTCCGGATCCAGCAATTTCCACCAGTACCATTCGGCATACTTATCATAGACAGCAGCATCTTTGACCGGCCCCCAGGCCGGCACAGAAAAAAGTCCCCAATGGATGAAAATTCCGAATTTGGCGTCCTGAAACCATTGTGGAGTTTCCCGTCTGTCCACTGAATCCCAATTAGGTTGATAGGTTGTCTGAGAATTCGCCGTCGGGGCATAGAGCAGCCAGAGCCAGAGAATGATAGCCAACTTTACTTCTATGAAAATGCGGTTTTGGAGGGCCCCGCGGGGGCGCGGCGTCTCCGTGAGATTGGAGACGGGACGCCCTCGTCCCGCGTCTTGCCCTAAATGCGAACTTGGCTCCGACGGGTGACGGCAGTCACACGCCGGGCCCTCCAGCTTCTTCATCGACCGTGTTGACTTGAGAAGTTCATGGTGCACGTTCATCGCTCTCTCCCAAATTTGAAGGATCTGTTCCTGAGCGGCGCTATTCTCGCGCGCTCCTCAAACTGGCGTGCAGGTTCTGAATTTCCTTGGGCGTAGCCTTGCCATAGTAATACGCCACACGATAGGTATACCGGTGGTCTTTCTCCTCGAAAGCCGGGTAGATCATGTGGATTGTGGCGGCGTGTGGATGCACTGCGAGCTGGCTCTTCGCGAGCGGATCCAGAGAAAGGATTGCGAAGGTTTCGCCCGTCTGCCTATTGGTGACTCCGATGAATCTGTTTGCCGCGGGCAGATCCACATTTTTCTCGGGGATGAACTCTTCCAGTGCGCGACCTTCGGCAAACCACTGGCGGAAATTATCCGGTCTGTTGAATACCTTGAAGGTCACGGAATTTTCTAATGCATAGGATTGCGGTTCCGCCACACTCGCAGGACTCAAAAATGTCTCAGCGACATAATAATTGGCATCGCCCGTAAGCGTGAGTATACGTTCCAGCTTTACACCCTTGGGATAGATATCCGGCGCCGAGTATTCGAGCCGCACCACGGACCTGGGGCCTCCCACCGAGACGATTCGGAACGCATAGGGACGGTTGTAGAGGCCCAGCCAGCCGGCACGTGTCCAATCCGGCAGACTGCGCAAATCTTCGGGTTCGACGCGCCTGGTAAAATTGTCACGCATACCGCCAACCGAGTTGAAAGCATTTGTCCCAGTCGCCTTGTTAACGAAGGCAAATGCGCGGCCGCCGTCATAGGGGCTGACGAAAAGACGGACCGCAGAGTTTTCAAGGATGACGTCCGGAAAACCGTCGCGGTCATAGTCGAGTTGGAATGCAACCGCTTCGCCTTTGCGCCACGCTGCTACTACAACATCTTCGCTCGCCTTATAGTCCCCGGAACGCAGATCGATCGCAAAACGATATGTTCCGGACTCGCTCCGGGGTGCGGCACGAATTTCGATATTCCGCTCAGCGTTTGCAGGCAGTACGACCTGGGCGATCGGAGGTGTGAGCGAGAGGTTGTCGCCGGCCGAGGCAACTGTTACTGCCTGCTCATGGTCTAGCCAGTTTTTAAGGTGTACCTGGAAAGTTGCTTCACCTGGAAGCTCCAGGCTGGCCAGTATCGGATGCTCGATGGGGACCTGCACGTCCTCCCGCAGCGGGAAGGTGACTGTCGGCCCCACGCTGAAGTCAAATGGGCGATGCAGGGTCACATGTGAATGCTGCCTCCAGGAGATGTCAGAATCCTTCTGGCGCAGCGTCGCATCGAGATCGACGGGCTGGTTTGGAGTGATATCCCCCGGAATTTCCACGGGGAAACTGTATTCTCGGCGCGACTTGCCGGGAATGCGCACATCGAGCGGCGGGTTTTGCGAATCAGAAAGCGAGCCAGCGGCGAAATTAAGTTCACCCGTGAGCGTCTTCGGGCCGGGATTCTCCACCCGCACGCGAACGGTCCGCGTTTCACCGGAAATCCAGGGTTCGCGCGGTTCGATCGCGAGGCGCGGACCTTCGCACGGATAGGCGAGTTCGAGCGTTCGAAGGAAATGAGGAGGTTGCCCCCGCGCAATTTTCACAATGTAAAGATGCTGTTCAACATCTTCCTGAATTGCCGCCGGCTGTCCGTCGAGTATGCCATGCTCAGGCCGCCGAGATAGGCGCAACGCTACCTCCCCGTCCGCGGGCGCAGTAAATTCCAGCTTCAGTACCGAGCCATCGCAAGTCACTTGGCTGAGTTCTGCAGTAGCGAAATAAACTTCATCGGCAGGTTCGATTCCCGGCGCCATCTGCCAGTACGAATTCGCAAGAGGCACGCGCACGGGCAGCATTAAGGATTCGCGCGGCGGCAGCGTGATGCCAGGCAAGCGGATAGAGTGCTCCGGCGCAGCACTCAGATCCTTGGAATGTGGATCGATCAGAATGACGTTCGCCGTTCGGGCCTGTTCCACGCTCAGGTTTGTGATACCGACAAACCCATAGCCATTTGCATCCGCCCGTCTTTCAAAAGGCAAGCTGCCGGAATCAGCGATCAACTCCGTCACGTACAGGCCAATGCCTCGAGCATTTCGCTGCTCCATTTGGGGATTGACTTTACTTGCTGCGCCAGCTTCCTTCAATAATGCAGGAAGGGTCTGGCGAGCCGCTCTCTGAGTCCCCTCTGAGTAATCGAGGGCCCCCCCTGTCTGCGTGCCTTCAGAGGAGAACTCTGTTCCCTCCGGCAGGCTCCACGCGGAAAAATCTGCGCCAAAGAAGACAATCTGCCCCTTTTGGTATGCCATGCGTGCACCTACAACGCGGCCCTGCGTGTCGCGCGCGAAAACTCTCACTTCTGCTTGCGAGGTTTTGGGCAAAGTCAGAACCGAGTGGAAACCCACGGCCCGAGTCATGGTGCCGTCGGAAAATCCAAGAGTGCTTTCTCCCGGCACTTGGCGATCCTTACCCAGAGGCCCCAGGAGGCGGTCGAAGATCTTCCCCTTAGGCAGCGAGGGGAAAATCACGAGCGTTCCACCGGAACTGACGTAATTGCTCAGCATTTGCTGAGCTTTCTCGGAATAATGCTCCAGGTGTGGAAGGTCTTTCAGCTCTGGCCGGTTGTTCAAGACGTTAGGTGCGAACAGGACCCGGTAACGTTGAAAATTCTCCAGGGGGCTGTGATCGGAATCAATGAGCTCGAAATTGCAGCGCACGAGCATGCCGGCCCACAAGAGCCGGCTGGCCTGGGTTACGACGTGCCGGGCCTCTATTCCGGTCATGGGCTCCTGTGGAAACGTGGCCATGGGATAGACGAGCCCCGCGTCTGCCAGCAGGTGGGACGACGCCAGCAACGGTCCCATACCTGCGATCAGCCGACCGTTACGCCGCATGTAAACTGAACGGTCGGTTTCCTGGCCGACTAGGTTCAGCGCCGCTTCCCAGACATAGAAATGATTGATCCATGGCACAGCGTAGCCGGCAGGGTAGATCGTATCGTTGGGAGGAAAGTAACTGAGTCCCTTCAGGCCATTTTGCAGCATCACCCGCGAGGCCATGAGCGTATTGGAGGAATCCGTTAGACGGGCAAACGTGTCGTCCAACGTAGGCCACCAACCTGCCTGGAACTCAATGTGGGAGGGAATATACAATGGCTGGGTCTTGAGAATCTCCAACAGATATTTGTTCTTTGCTGCTTCCGCCGGGGTTGAGTAACCCCCTTCACCCTTCCAGGGATAGTCTTGTCCCTGGTTCCAGAACGGATCAGGCAGCGTATCATTGGCTTCCGCATTCACGCGCATCTGCGCCGCATCGATGAAGTAAATCATGGGCCGGTCATTGATCGCTTGCTTGGCGAACCCTCGCAAGGTGTCCATGTACTTCCAGAAGTTGGGCCCATTGTAGTTTTCCGCCCCTATCGCCTGGTCATCGTCCAGCTGCAGGGAGAGAATCGGTCCACCGTGATCGGCAAGAAAAGGAGCAGAAATGCCAAGCACATCCTGGAAATACTTGCGCGTGTATTTCAAATGTGTTTCGTTTTTGAGCCACTCAGCGGCAGCCTGTTCCGAATGTTCATACTGCAAGGCCGACCAGCGTGGGTAACGGCCTTCCAGAATTGCCTGCAGCGACATTTGGTACTCCGGCCGGCGCAGCAGCCAGTCTGGATAGCCACCATTGCGCCACTCGTTGGTGCCGTATGGTCCGGGCCGCAGCGTGACCTTGAGTTGCACGGAATCCGCGAGTTGGAAGACAGACTTCAAGTCGCGGCGTGGATTGGAGTGGCCGTCAAAGTCGATCTCGCCCTCTTCGGGCTCGTGCCAGTTCCATAGTGGCAGCAGGTCGAGCGTGTTTAGCCCCATGGCCTTCAGCGCCAGAATTTCCGCCGCCCAGCGATCTCGTGGCAGGCGGTAATAGAAAAAGGCGCCCGCATACTGGAAGAAGGGCCTTCCATCGACCCAATACTCAGGGTAGGTATTCACGACTCGAAATTGGTTGTTGGGCGATCCTACCCCAACCTGCACGCGGTCTTGTGCGCGATGTGATGAACTGGTAGCGAGAGGCATCAGAAGGATGACGAAGACGAGAATCTGCCGAGTCCTGAGCATGGGGGGAGAAACCTCCTCGTGGGCAGCGCGGTTCCACCACGCCTGCGCGATGCTATCACAATGGAGAATCACTTCCAAGCCAGCGGCCTGCCTGGACAGTCATTATATCGGTTTTGAGGGTATTGCTCTTTGTCCTGGTGGTTCTAACCGGGATTGCGACCTTCCTGACTATTCTAAATCTCGCGTGGCTCGGGATAATCCTCATTCCATTCTTTTCGAAGTGCGACCAAGTGCCTTTTATTGAGTTAGGACACAGATCGGTCAAGAGCACGGATTGACACGGCCATTTCATTTGCTTTGTCATTCGGATTGTGTTACCGTCCTTCATCAGATTCTCACTCCCAAGCAAAGTAAGATGTCGACAGGGGAAGGTCTATGAAAGAGACAAATCCTGAATCTGCGGATATAATTGCAGACGTAGTTGAGAGTCTTTTGATTCCCGGGAAACTGGTCTATAAAATTCT
>DATKMG010000450.1:0-5263 GCA_035541995.1 Terriglobia bacterium | reverse complement strand
GAAGGGCATAGAACTGAATATGAATGCTCGGACCCGTCTGGACGTCAAATTGGAATTGGGAGTTGAGACTCAGACGGTCGAGGTTCAGGCCGATCTTTCGCTGCTCAACTTTGAAACTCCCACCGTCAAAGAAGGGATCGCGCCGGAGACCCTCCAAGAATTGCCCCTGCTTGTAAGCGGAGCAATTCGTTCGGCAGCCGCATTTGTGACCCTGATGCCAGGAGTGAATACCGGCGCCAGTCAGAATCCATACAACACCAAGATCAACGGCGGTCTATCTTCTAACGATGAAGCCGTATTAGATGGTGTCTCGATCACAGAGGGGTTAAACGGGAACACCGGTATGATCTCGGCTTTTTCTGATTATCCCTGGTCTCCTGAAGCTATCGCCGAAGTGAGCGTCCTGACTTCCAACTATGAACCCCAGTATGGATCGACGACTTCGGGTGTGATCATGGCTGAGACCAAATCCGGCACCAAGGGTTACCATGGTTCCGCCTATGAATTCCTCCGCAATGATTTCCTCAATGCCCGCCAGTTTGGAATTCCGCGGGAGGACCGCCCCAAGGACATTGAGAACGACTACGGCGGGACCATCGGCGGCCCCATCAAGATTCCCAAGGTTTTTGACTCTGATAAGAAAAAATCCTATTTCTTTGTCAACTATGAACGATTCTCGATTCGCGGCGGCGTCAACACACCGATCCTCACGATTCCCTCAATGAAGGAACGGGTGGGGGACTTCAGTGACTGGACGGATACGGATGGGAACCTCATCCCCGTTTACGATCCCAAAACGACGCGGCTCAACCCCAAATTCAACCCGGATCTCCCCGACAGCCCAACCAACATGCGGTATCTGCGGGACCAGTTCATGGGGTGCGACGGCAGGACTCCCAACGTGATCTGTTCTTCCGATCCCCGCCTCCAGAATTCGCTGGCCAAGGGGTGGCTCCAGTATTTGCCCACGCCTACGTTTCCGGGGCCACGCAACAACTACGTGGTTCCCCAGCCCATTTCCGCCACAGTCTTTGCAGACTCCACTAATCTCAACATTCGAGTCGACCAGTATTGGCGCGATCGGGACCATTTCTACCTCACAGTCAACTACCGCGGCTCAATCCCATCGCAGGTTTCAGAACTACCTCCGCAACTCTCGACACAACAACCGTACTATACGAACTTCAGCTTCGTTGACCGCTTCAATTGGACGCATACCTTCACGCCCAACTTGCTGAATCATTTTGCGATTGGATATCTCAACACGCACACTGTGCAAGAGCCTTACGATGCTCCCTATGTCAATGATGTGCCTCAGATTGCGGGCGTCTGGAACCATAAGTATCCTGCCGAGCTGGACTTTGAGGATTTCAATAGCTTCGGCAACAACCAATTTGGAACAGACTCGCGACCCAATTGGATTGCCAACGATCTTGTGACCTGGGTCAAGGGCCGCCATACGTTTAAATTTGGGGGCGAGATTCGCAAGCAAGGCAACAATTCCACCAATGGAATCTACGAATCGGGACAACTCAATTTCAGCCGACTGGGGACCGGCTTGAATGAATTCACCAGCGGCAATGCCATCGCTAGTTTTCTTCTAGAGCAAGTGAGCGGTGGGAATTACAACATTGAACCGACGGCAGCGCAGTACCCCAGAACAGCCGCTTATAACTTCCACTTCGGTGAGACGCTCAAGGCCACTTCAAAGCTAACCTTGACGCTGGGGATCCGCTGGGACATGTTTAAGCCGCCGGTCGAGAAATTTGACAACCTCACCTTCCTGGATCCGAATGGAGCGAACCCGGCCGCGGACAACCGCCCTGGCCGCCTAGCATTTGCCGGGACCAAGTGGGGCGATGCCAGTTATGGCAGCCGCCATCCCGAGTTCCTTTGGAAAAAGGGCTTTGCCCCGCGAGTCGGTTTTGCCTACGAGTTGACGCCCAAGACCGTGGTCCGTGGGGGATACGGAATCTTTTACTCAGCTCCCATTTATCCGAACTGGAATGGGGGGGTAGCCCAAGATGGTCTGAACGCCAACATAGCCTTTACCAGTTCCAGTAGCGGGTACACCCCGGCGTTTATTCTGAGTCAGGGATTTCCAGCCATCGATCCGAGCCAGGTCCCGCCTTTTGTGGATTCTTCTTTTAGCAATGGCGCCGGTCTCAACTATCGGCCTCTGGACGCCAACCGTTTCCCTTATGCACAGCAATGGAACCTGACCATAGAACATCAGTTCACCCCCAACCTGGTGGTCAATGCAGCTTATGTGGGGAACAAGGGGACACGCCTGCCCTCACGGAATGCCGCCATCAATGTCCTGGATCCCAAGTATCTATCCCTCGGGTCAAAGCTTTATGATGAGTTCCAGGAAGGCCAGACTGTGCTCGACGGAGTCTCGGTTCCATATTCAGGTTGGTACGGCCAAATGAATAACTGCCTGCCGACCGTTGCCCAGGCCTTGCTTCCCTATCCTCAATACTGCAGCTCTCTGCAAGGTCAGAACGAAAATGCGGGGGCATCTACCTATCACTCCTTCCAACTCAAAGTCGAGAAACGCATGTCCCAGGGCTTTTACCTGTTGGGCTCCTATACTCTTTCTAAGCAACTAACCGATTCCGAGGGTGTCCAGATTGACGCCGCCACCTGGAATAATGCTCTTGGAGTGATTCCTCCTTCCCAGCGCCAGCGCAATAAGGCGCTGGGCATGACCGACATCCCCCAACTCCTGACCGTGTCCCTGGTTTATGAGCTTCCATTTGGGCAGGGTAAGCGGCTGATGAACCAGGGCGGTGCAGCCAACAAGATCCTGGGAGGCTGGCAACTGAGTACGATCCTCCGATTCACCGGCGGGGTACCGTTCTATTTCCGGTCCAGCACCTGTAACGTGCCAGGGCAACTCTTCCCCCTGGGCTACAGTTCCTGTATTCCAGCCACCCTCCCTGGCCAGAACCCCTGGGCACAGGACAAGTCGAATTACGATCCCTACCAGCCCCTGTTCAACGCCAGTGCATTTGAGGACCCGAACAGTTTTAATTTTTATGCCGGAGACGGGCCCAGGATCTCTAATCTAAGGAGCTTTGGCTACCACAACCAGGACCTCTCGCTGATAAAGAACACGCGGATTAACGAACGTGTCAACATTCAGTTCCGGGCTGAGTTCTTCAACCTCTGGAACTGGCATTGCTTTACCAGCACGGGACAGGAAGATCGCGGAGTGGGAGCAGGCTTCCAGGTCACGGATATCGATGTTTCCAGCCCAACCTTCGGATTATGGAACGGCGAGGTCAGCAATCCGCGGAACATCCAGTTTGGATTGAAGGTCCAATTCTAGTACTTGTTTGATTTTCTAATCTGAGATGCGTCACCAAGGGTGGGTCCGTGAAGCCCACCCTCTTTTTTTGCCCGTTTGGTTCTTAGACGGAAGCAGGAAAAGTCCACATCGACGAGTGTGCTTGCCCTCGAAGAGAAAACAAATTACGCTACTCCTGCTCATTACGGGACTCGGCAGGTAATACGTGACAAGCAAAGAATCGCCGCGACGGGTGACAGCGATCACGCAAGTAGCGACCACCCGGCAGAACTATATCTTAGAGAGAGTGCGCTGTGACCTTCTCAGGTCGCTACGGGGGATGAAAATGGAGGTCTTAGGGGGAGTGTGGGAGCCGATCTCCGAGCGGCGATAAGTCTAAACTCGGAGGTCGCCGCGCAGGAGCGCTGCTCCCACATTAAAACCGCATATTCATGAAAGTGCCCCATGACCTTTTCAGGTCACCGCAGTCGATGACAATGCTGGAGGGCCCCGCTCCGTCGGGGCCTCGGTCGCTTTCAGGCAAGATGCGGGACGAAGGCGTCCCGTCTCCAATTTTATGCAGACGCCGCGCCCCCGCGGTGCCCTTCAAAAACCGCATTTTCATAAAGGTTATTCATGCCCCTGGTCGGCACTGCCGAGAACGAAATATCGAACTCGGAGAGTTCGAACCTGATAGATTAGATATGGATTGTGGACCGAGAGGTCATTTTCATAAACATGAATTCCGAATCCATCAACGCCTACAACCTTTCTGAACGGGTCATAACCTACGATGCCGATATGGCGCTGATGCACCCCAATCGAACCAAGATGGTGGAGATTGCCCTGCAAGTAATACCCTTTGAGCCGCAGCAGTCTTTTACCGCATTGGATCTCGGTGTCGGCACAGGGTTCTTCACCCAAGCCGTTCTGGACCATTATCCCAATTCCCGAATCATTGCCATCGACGGGGCCGAAGCCATGGTAGAACTGGCCAAAGTGAGATTGAAGGCCAAGGCGGATCGGGTGGATTTCAGAATAGGCGATTTTCGTCAACTCGGCCAGATCGTCAGCAGCCAAAGAGGCCAGCTAGTGTTTTCCTCTTATGCGCTCCATCACCTGACTTGGAATGAGAAGCTCGCGGTAATCCGGGATGCTTTGGGCTTCCTTGAACCGGGAGGTTGGTTTCTAAATGCCGACCTGGTAGTCGCTTCAGATCCGGAGATTGAAAAAAGAATCCAGAAAGTTCGAGAGCAAAGGATCGTTCAGCGCGCTTCCGGCCGCGATCCCCGATTTCGAGACCTCGATGCGACCCGCCTTTTCTTGGACAAGCTGGAAGCTGAGGATCATGACCAACCCCTGAAGCTGGCAGAGGATCTGCAGATCTTGAAAGAGGCAGGATTGCAGAGTGCCTCCGTCTTCTGGATGGAATATCGAGAAGCAGTAACGGGAGGAATCAGGTAGGCTGGGAATTCGTGAAAATACGGGTTCCAGGGGCGCCGCGGGGGCGCGGCGTCTCCACAAAATTGGAGACGGGACGCCCTCGTCCTGCATCTAGCCCTGAGAGCAACCGCGATCCCGACGAAGCGGGGCCCTCCAGTATTTTCATCCACGGTGGTGAACCTGAAGAATCCACGGGGCACCCCCTTGAAAACGCAGCTGTGTAGGGTGGCCGCCACGCGTGTGACCGCTTTCACCCGACGCGGCGATTCTTTCGAGGTTGAGAAGCCGCAGCCTTGAGAATCGGCTTCACGGAGCTCGGCCCTCCTCAATTTTCATGTTACTTGGCGCCCCTGATAGGAGCATGAGGGCTTTCATGAGAGTGGCTTTGGTGCAGATGTTTTGCAAGTGGGGAGATAAGGACTACAATCTTGATCGGATTTCCTACTTCTGTCGAGAGGCCGTTTCTGCTGACGCGGAGCTGGTTTGTTTCCCCGAACTCACAGTCTCTGGAATCTATAAGGACGAAAA
>DATKMG010000449.1:0-4839 GCA_035541995.1 Terriglobia bacterium | reverse complement strand
ACGATCGTTTCAAGCTGCTCCAGGCGTTTGGGCAACCCCGGATACTCCCCCCAGAATGCCTGTACGACTGTGCCCACGATTACTTTGCGGGGAGGCCGACTTGATGGACTGTCGGCCATCAACCCACCCACGCCAGCGGGCCACACCAACAGGCTCGCCAGGAATTCCGCTGCCAGGATCACCCAGGTCGTCCTGTTGTCCAGTATTGCTCTGAATGACATTGCCTTTGTCCGCCTTTTCGTGATGTATGTCAGAGGGCGCCTTAAAAGCCCTTCAGAAGAGAAGCCATGATTGCCGGCACGATTGTGGTTGAAACTCGAGCGATGGCTTGCTGAGCAACCTCCAGCTCTCACCCGGTTTCTCAAAATTGCTTTTCAGATAGGTTCTTTAGTAGCTGCCGGTACATGCCTTCAACATAAAGCCCGGACCCTTCCCCCTCCAATCCCGACAACCCAAAAGTGTACACTGCCTCCGCTGTCGGGTCAAAATACTCGAGTGTTATATGATCACTCTTGATTCTGCTTGTTAGAAGGTTCGACAGGTTATCATTCTTGAGGAGGTCTTCTGATGACGCGATTTTCGTGACCGATTTGTGAAAGGTTACAGCATGAGGCTTCCTGGTCCCGATTCCCTCTGTGCTTCTTTTGAGGATTAGTCGCTGAGTATTCCCAGATAGCCCTTTAGTTCAGCAATTTGGTGCTGAACATAGCTTCGTGCCTCAACGCCAGGTTCTGGCTTCGATTCGAGGTAACCCATGTACGCCTGGAGAGCTCCCTCATAATCTCCCTGCTCCTGCAAAATCTCTCCCAGGACATAGTGAGCTGCCGAATGCTTGGGGTTCAAGGTGAGCGCCTTTCTTAGGGATCTAATCGATTTGTCGGGTTCACCGGTCTTCAAATAACCCAAGGCGAGGTTAACACGCAGCTCTGCATCCAAAGGGTCCTTGGCAACGGCCTTTAGCCAGAGGTCCCGAGCCCGGGAGTATTCGCCTTCGCTATACAGCAAAGACGCCAGATTATTGAGCGCCGCGTCAAAGTCCGGTTCTACCCGCAGAGCAGCCTCATACTTCTTGCGAGCCGACATCGAGTCGCCAAGGGTTTGAAGGATGACGCCGAGGTTGTTGAGCACTTCAGGCATTTCTGGCCGCATCATCAAGATCTGCTGATATTCTCGGGCTGCCTGCTCAAGGTTTCCCGCTTTTTGAGACTCAACAGCTTGTCTAAAAAGGGTGTTGAGATCACCTGGGATGAGATTCTGGCTCTTTGATGAAGGGGAAGGCAAATTGGGGGTTCTATCCGCCAAAACCCCCGAAAGGGTAGTCCCGGTGCCAACCTGGGCCTGAAGCGTGATTGGTCCCAGGCGACCTGCCACAACGAGGCATGAGATCATTGATCCAAGGAACACGAACCGGCGGGCTCCACGCTTCATCCAGCCTTGGGCCGATCCATTCTCCTCGCAAGCCTTGGGCCGGGGCGGCAGGATCAAGCGGTCACTTGACGTTGTAGACTCTCGTTGAGAATACCCCGGAAAAAGTTCTTTCATAGATTTCAGTGATTAGTGAATTCTCCTTTGATTCCTTCTTTGAAGCTACCCACCGTTCCCAATTTAAAGCTCTTCTGCATCTTATCGATTCGCTCCTGGGCTTCCTGGTCCAGGTCCTCAATTCGTTTCCCGACCATGAGCGTCGGCGTGATCATGATGACGAGTTCAGTGCGCAGAGAGCTTTGTTCGGTCCGACGGAATGCTGCGCCCACGATGGGCAAGTTCATGAGCCAAGGGGTGCCCCGCAAATCTTCAGATCGACGTTCGCTCATAATGCCGGCGATAAGCAGCGTTTGCCCGCTTTTCACTTTCGCCACGGTGTCAAGGTCGCGGCGATCGATTACCGGCTGGGTAGAAACAGCCGCACCTGAAGAAGTGTTAAAAGTCTTGACTTCGACCAGCTCGCTGACGCTCGGATTCACACTGAGCGTGATCTCTCCGCCCGATCCGATCTGGGGGATAATTTCCATGACCACGCCGATCGGCACGATCTGGTTGATGACGTTTTGAGTCGTCACATTGCCGCCCAAACCAAGCGAGGCCATGGAACTCTGGGTGAAGTAGACATCCTCACGCACGACCCGAATGACGGCTTTCTGGTTGTTGAGGGTGGAAATCCGGGGGCTGGAGATGACCCGCAGCTGGCCTTGCCGCGACAACGCGTCAAGTAACATACCGAACTTTCCATTCGTAATCCCGTATTGAAAACTCCCCTGCGCCGGATTGACGTTCTGATTAAGAGGAGAACCCGGCGTGAAACCCATAGAAGGCTTGGTGACACCCAAGGCATCGGACAGCAGTCCAGTAAAAGAACTGGTGGGATTGAGGACGGTTGTCCAGTTGACCCCGAGCTGATAGTCCTTACTCAGTGTGACTTCGACGATCTTGGCTTCGATCAGGACTTGCCGCTGGACTGAGCCTTCTACCGCCTCCATAAAACGGGCTGATTCATCGATCAGGTTGTTTTCAGCATGCAGCATAACAAGCCCGGCCTGGGGATTGATGAGCAGGCGCCGTCCGCTGGCGTCCGCTCGAGCAAAACCCTCGGGTCCGAGGTCTTCGGTAGACTTATCTGAAGTGGTTCCCTCTGGTGAGCCCCCAAATAAGATCGCATTCAGGCCATCGCGCAGATCCAGCCAGACTCTGGAGTTGCTGGTCGTATTGATGTTGCTTTGGTTTTCCGCCTGGCTCCCTCCGCCCCCTTGCCCCGTCCCCCCTCCTTGCCCTGAGGCTCCGCTGGATCCGTAACCTCCCATTCCAGCCATAGCAACGTTGTTGCTCTCTCCGGTCTGCGAACGCGAAGTCAGTCGCATGTCGCGCTTGCCGGAACGGTTGACAGCGATATAGTTTAAGTAAAAGATCCGAGTCTGCAGGGATGGCCGGCTGACTCGGAGCATGTTGCCTTCGAGATAGTATTCCAGCCCCAAACTTGGGATGATGACTTCCAGCGCTTGTTCGAAGGTTACATCCTTGAGGTCGAGAGCTGGGATGTCCCCGTCCGCAGCCGGGTCGACGATGAGGTTGTAACCTGTGTCCTTGGTGAGCAGGAGGAGCACCTCTCGCAACTTCGCGTCCTTGAGGTTCAGCGCGAACCGTTTGCGATCGCGGTGAAGGTCCGGAATGAGCTCTTCCTGAATTTTCTGGACAGGTTGCGCCGGTTGCACTTCCGGAATTTGCCCCGGAGTAAAACTCGCATCAATCAACGTCAGCAGCGAAGACAACACCCAAGCTCGCGTTATGGTCTTGAGAGGTAAGTGGGGTTTCATGATTTTGGCTCTCTAGTGAAGAGTAATTCCTTCTGTACTACTCGTGCTCCTGCCCAGCCTCCGGTGACCAGTAATAACTTCGCATCTTGAGGCGAAAGCTGACGTCTTCGCTGTTTTTCTCCAGGTCGATTCTGGTGACATTGATCAAGACCGGATAATTGGCCAGTGCTTCGACAAAAGTAAAGACCTTTGAGGAAGGTTGGCCCCTGACTTTCATCTGCAACTCAAGTGATGGTAAGTCGAGCATGGGTACACGGAGCGAGTTTCTCGTCCCTGTGGGCGAGAGGCGGGGCCAACCTGCAAGGCTGGTGGAGGCACCACTTCCTTCGGGGATATATTGCCCTTTCACCAGATGGTTGACCATTTCAAGTCCGATAACCTGCAACCCTCGCTCAATTGCGTCGTGGGTGAGTGCTCCAGCCAGGACAGCTCCATATTGGACCAAATCGTCTGAGGTTTTGACTACTGGGACTCTTGCCAGAAATGCCTCCTGGAACCGAGACACTGCAGCTTGCTCGTGCAGGGCAGCCTGAACCACTCCTCTGTCAGGAAGCCACTGTTGAGCCGTTGCAAATGGAGTATTCTTTTCGAAACTCCTGATTTGTTGCATTGGAAGACGAATGGCAAACCAGTAAACCACTGTCGGGACGATTCCAAAGACACCGACAATCGTTGTCCAGCTCACCCATCGACTATTGATTTGAAATTGGCTTTTCATGAGCAAGCTGCTTCAAGATTTCGATTTTTCTTTCCCCTCCGGGTGTCCGGACCACGACATGATCCGGCTGAATGGCTATGATTTCCCAGTCCCCGACTGCAGCGCCGATTCCCCTTGGATAACCATTCACCAAAGCAAAGCGCTTATCTTCTTCAATGAGGATGGCTGAGACTTTGAAGATCGGATCCGGGGGTAGAGACTCGGCCCTCAACGTTGGTTTGACTGACAATGCCGCTGGATGAGCGGGGCCTGCTGGGACAGGTGCATGTTGCCTGGGTCCTAGAAAGGGATCACGCTCCGGCCAAGCTGGTCTGCATGAAACGGTACTCATTACTGGTAAATCGACGGGGTTCCTAGCCCTCCGCTCAATCTCTTCCATGGACAGGACTGGACGTGCCGGTGCATCGCTGGAATCGCTTTCCTTAGGATGAATGGCCCCGTTGATGACATTGATATTCTGCCCAGGCTCCACCGGGGGTGTAGGGACAATCCCCGGTGTCACTGCTGACTGTGGGCTATTGTCTTGATCTCGACTCGCAAAAAAGGAGATATTGTAAACTGCCGTTCCGGCAAGTCCCAGGGCTAGTAATAGCAAGAGCCATGTGTTCTTGGGCATGGAAATGATCCGATGAGCCAATTCCTACGCAAGGCCTGCGCGACAGGGTTGTCACGGGCCGCCATCCGTCAGCCATATCGGCATCCCTTCAGCTAAGTATTAGGAGAAAAAGGGAATGAGACCTGTCTCAACTGTCAGTGAAATTCTATCCTCGTCGAGAGGCCGGGCGGGTCAGGTGCCCTGCCATGCTGAAGGTG
>DATKMG010000448.1:0-4662 GCA_035541995.1 Terriglobia bacterium | reverse complement strand
ATGGCGGAGGACCTCGAGACAAGCGCACGGGAATCCCTCCGAGGTTTCGTGGAGGCCGGCAAAGGGGTTGTGTCGATCCATCACTCCATTGTGGATTACACGGCTTGGCCCTGGTGGTATGAGAATGTTATCGGCGGTAAGTTCTTCACCAAGGAACTGCCCGGTCATGCCGCATCGGCCTACCGTGAGGGTGTTGAACTCGTTGTCAACCCGACCAAGGCCGGGGCCTCCCATCCAGTGACTCGCAATGTAGGTCCTCTGGTCGTGGATGACGAAGCGTATCGAGGTATGTGGCACTCGCCAGAGATTAATGTCTTGATGGAAACCAGCAATCCGCTCAACGACAAGCCTATGGTTTATGTTGGCCCTGATCCGAAGGCACGGGTTATTTACATCCAGCTGGGCCACAGTGACTCGACAATGCGCTATCCGGGGTACCGGAAGCTTGTTCGAAACGCTATCCTGTGGAGCGCTGGCAGACTCGAGTAGAGACTTCCAGCAAAAGAAATACTTATTCATAACGAAGCGAGGAGATTCAAAACATGAAAGTGCTCCATGACCTTCTTAAGCTCACCACCGCGCATGAAAATAGCGGTCCTGGGGGTAGCGTGGGAGCCGATCTCCGAGCGGCGATCAGTTTGAACAAGGCTGCCGCCGCGACGGAGCGCGGCGGCCACCCTGATGCCTGCATTTTCATTAAAGGGATTAATGAAATCCAGAGCCGGGTCTCACGCCGCAATTTCCTAAAGACTTCAGCAGTGGTTCCTGCCGCTGCCTGGAGCAGCCTGGCCATCCCCAGAGTGTTTGCTGCCGGCACAGATACGATCCGGGTCGGTGTGATCGGATGCGGTAACCGGGGTCCCGATGCCGCCCGCAACGCCATGAACGCCGATGAAGGAGTTCGCCTGACCGCCATGGCCGACATCCTGATGGAGCGCATTCGGGAAGCCCGGGAGATGTTGAAACAGAAGAAACCGGGTCAAGTGCAGGTCGATGATGATCACTGTTTCACCGGATTCGATGCTTATAAGAAGCTCATCGAGTGTGTCGATGTCGTGCTGATCGCCAACGCGGCCAAGTTCCATCCGCTCCACATGAGGGCTGCCATCGAGGCTGGCAAGCATGTCTTTGTGGAGAAGCCGCATGCCATCGATCCGGCCGGGATCAAGGCGGTGCGCGCCGCCTGCGATCTGGCCAGGCAAAAGAAGCTCTGTGTGGTCTCGGGACTGCACAGTCGTTACCATCCTGGCTACCAGGAAACCATCAAACGCGTGCAAGATGGGGCCATCGGCGAAATCGTTGCCATAGAAGAAAATTTCCTACGCCCGCCCTACGTCCTGTATCCACGCAAAGCGGGTTTAACGGAAGCGGAATGGCAGGCAAGCAATCAGTATCATTTCCATTGGTTGTGCGGGGACGATGTGCCCCAGTCACTGGTTCATAATGTTGACCGGGCCAGCTGGGCCATGCGCGAGCAGGCGCCCGTCAAAGCTCATGGGATGGGCGGGAGATCGACTCTCCATGGCGAAATCTACGGCAGCGTCTTCGACCATCACAGCGTGGTCTATGAGTTTGCCAATGGTGTCCGGATGTATGCCTTCTGCAGGACCATCCCGGAATGCTACAACGAAGTCTCCAGCATCCTGCTCGGCAGCAAAGGCCGCTGCAACGTGGTCCAATGCCGCATCGAAGGCGAAACGAACTGGTTGTATGATGGGTCCAGAAATAAGAATGACGCCTACGATCTGGAACATATCGAACTCTTCAAGGCCATCCGCTCGGGCCGGCCCCTCAACAACGGCGATTATATGATCCGTAGCACGCTGATTGCTCTGATGGGCCAGTTCAGTTGTTACACGGGCAAGGAGGTCACTTGGGACCAGATCACCAGCTCTGACTTTTGCTATACTCCAAAGCCCGAAGATTGCGGGGCCGAAACGGAACCGCCCGTGAAGCCCGACGCTGAAGGTATTTACCCCGTATTTACACCGGGTGTTACCAAGCTATTGTGAGAGGATTCCATGTCGCTTCGTTCAGTGAGCAGGCTCGTTTGCACCTGCGTGGTCATCTGTTGCATATCTTTGTCGCTCGTCCCGATTGCATGGGCGTCATGCAACGAAACCAAGGCTCAATCGAACACAGTCCCCATCTATGTGGTACTTTGGTTCGACACGGAGGATTACATTCTTCCAGCCAGCGACGACGCTGCCCTGCGCCTGGCTGACATCCTCACCGCGGAAGGAGTGAAAGGTACCTTCAAGATCGTCGGGGAAAAGGCTCGCACCCTTGAACGCCGTGGCCGCCAGGACGTCATCACGTCGCTCCACCGTCATGACATCGGTTACCACTCTAACTTTCACAGTGTGCACCCCACTCCTGCCGAGCGATTGAGAGATATGGAATGGGATGAGGGTGTTGAGGAATTTGACAGAACCGAACGAGGCGGCCTCCAGGATGTTCAAAGGATTTTCGGGAAAACCCCTGTTTGTTACGGCCAGCCCGGGAGCTCTTGGGCCGTTCAGGCCTACGGAGCCATGAAACGGTGGGCCATGCCGCTCTACCTTGATGAGAGTTCTCATGTGGGGATTAACAGCCAGCCCTTCTGGTATTGCGGCGTCTTGAATGTCCTAAATCTGCGGGAATTCGTTACCCGAGTTGAGCTCCACCAGGATTCCGACTTGGCGAAAGCCAAAAACGAGTTCCAGAGCCTAACTGAAAAACTGCAGGCCAGAGGGGGCGGGTTGGTGAGCATCTATTATCATCCGTGTGAATTCGTGCATCAGCAATTCTGGGACGCAGTGAACTTTTCCCGTGGGACGAATCCGCCCCGTGAAGCTTGGAGACAGCCAGCCATAAAGAGCAAGGGCGAGATCGAGCAAGGCTTCAAGAATTTTGAGGCTTATATTGCTTTCCTGAGGAACGCGCCAGGAGTCCATTTTGTCACTGGCAGCGAGTTGCCTGGTCTCTATCAGGACGAGGCGGCTGCTAGGTCGTTCACCGGGAGTGAAATCCTGGAATTAGCCCGGGCTATGCAGAAGGAGGTCACCTTCCAGACTGGCCCCGGGTTCAGCCTGTCGCCTGCAGAGGTCTTCTTTCTTCTGAATTCGTTCATGGCCAGTTATCTTGAGAAGCAGCAAGTACCGTCCAACGTCGCACTCAAGTTCATTTATGGACCCAAGCGGGGAATCGAGGGATCAGTCGGGCTCGCCAGTATCAGCCGCAGCCAGTTCGAAACAACCTGTTTCGACGTTCATTCAGCCTTGCTGACTAATGGAGATATCCCAAGTGAAGTCTGGCTGGGTTCCCAAGCCATATCCCCGGCCAACTACCTTGCCACGCTGGCTGGAGCGGTTGAGGAGCTGATCCAGGGGGGCAGGGTTGGAGAGACGATCACGTTCCGCTCGGGCACCTTCACGGCTGACCGTTACGTAGCAAAGGATTCCCCTTCCATCTGGAGGTGGGAAATCTTCCCGGAAGGATTCCATGCCCCCAAAATCATGGAACTGGCGAAGCTACAGGCGTGGACCTTGAAGCCAGCCATTCTCAAGGTCCGGTGACATTTGCATTCGAAGCCCAATGAAGCTTGTCTGATGGAATTTGAAGGGAGTTCACGATGAAATTCATAGTGATGGTTGTTGGTTTGATGGGGTTATTGTGGGCAGTCCGGCCGCTGGCAGATGCGCCCCGGTCGAGCCCGGCTAGGGCGGCACAGGCTGCCATTCCAGAGATGTCTGTTCGTCCCGCGCACATGAACATCCAACGGCACTCGCTGGCGAATGGGTTGCTCGTATTGATGTTTGAGGACCATTCCGCACCAGTTATTAATCTGCAGGTGTGGTACCACGTCGGGTCCAAAGACGAGAAACCCGGGCGTACGGGATTCGCCCACTTATTCGAACACCTCATGTTCAAAGGGTCGGCCCACGTGAATCCCGAAGAGCACTCGCGCATTGTCGAGGCAGCAGGGGGATTCGATAACGCCTACACCAGTGATGACGTCACAGTTTTTTGGGAGACATTTCCGTCAAACTACCTGGAGCGCATCATCTGGTTGGAAGCGGACCGTATGGGCAGCTTGAACGTCGACGAGGCCAACTTCAAGTCGGAGCGTGAAGTGGTGAAGGAAGAGCGCCGTGTTGGCGTCGAAAACTCACCCTATGGCCGTGTTTTTGAGGATCTCGCCGATGTTGCGTTTAAAGTACACCCCTATAAGCACACCACCATCGGGAGCATGGAAGACCTGAACAAGGCTGCCTTGGAGGATGTTCGTGAATTCCATAAGACCTATTATCGCCCTGACAACGCCACAGTCATCATCTCAGGCGATTTCAACACCAGAGAGGCTGCTGGCTGGACCGACAAGTATTTCTCCGGTATTCCGAAGCCCGCTTTGCCCGTCTCTCGTATTGCAGTTCAGGAACCGCCTCAAAAGGCCGAGAATCGCTTCACCAAGTGGTATGGGTCGCAGTCACCGCTTCCGGCCATTGTCGCCGGATATCACATGCCGGCCCAGTTTACCCCTGATTCTTATCCGCTTATCCTAGCCTCCAACATCCTTTCAGGTGGGGAGAGCAGCCGGCTCTTCCGCAAACTGGTCTATGAGACCCAGATTGCCGTGCAGGCAGCGGGGGTGGGTAACTTCACTGAGGATCCCAATCTTTT
>DATKMG010000447.1:0-3448 GCA_035541995.1 Terriglobia bacterium | reverse complement strand
CAGGCCGTGCAAGAAGGCCGAATCGGCAAAGTCCACCTGGCCCAATGCTGGAATCACTATTGCGCGCCTCCTGAGGGGATGGGATTCCCGCCCGATAGCGATCCTCCCCCGGGCATGGATTGGGACATGTGGCTAGGCCCTGCCCCCAAGGTTCCTTTCAACCCGGCGCGCAGAAATTTCAGGATCTATTGGGACTATGCTGGTGGGGAACTGACTAACTGGGGTGTTCACCTCATCGACATCGTGCACTGGGCAACCCAGGTCGACACGCCACTGAGCGTTGTCAGTTCGGGTGGAAAGTACTACATGAAGGATTGCCGGCAGTGTCCGGATACTCAGGAGGCTCTGTTTGAATATCCGGGTTTCTTGCTCCAATACTCAACGACTCTGCACAACAGCTACGGACACAATGGCAATCCGGGAACAAAGCCCTTTGGCAGCTATGGCATTCTTCTGCTAGGGACAAAGGGAACGCTGTTCATTGATCGTGCAGGGTATGAAATCATTCCGCAGATGACTGGACACTCAGAGAAAATCTCGCAGAGTTTCCGAGAAGCCTTTGATGACTTGACCGGTTCAGGAATGTATTTCACCAGCGAGATAGGGGGAGAACGAGGGACGACCTCATTGCAGCATATGCCACATGTGGGGAACTTCCTGGATTGTATGAAGAGCCGGCAGTTACCCATAGGTGACATCGAGATCGGCCACCTCAGTACCATCCCTTGTCATCTTGGTAATATTGCTTACCTGACCGGAGAGAAGATTCTGTGGGACGCGAAGGCCGAGCGGATCACCAATAGTGCCAAAGCCAACGCTATGCTGACCCGCAAGTACCGTGAACCTTGGAAACTAGACGGAATGCAAGGTTCATGAGACAAGATCACCCGGTTGCGGTCTTGTTTGACAATAGGCCCTGGCTGCGATGCGGTTGACAGCAATCGTTTGTGTCATTACGAAGGTCAAAATTCAAAAACAAGGCGAGTGAAGAATATGAAGAAGATCGGGTTTATTGGCCTAGGGATCATGGGGAGGCCGATGGCCAAAAATCTCCTGAGAGCTGGGTACTCCCTGGTTGTATTTGACATTAATCCGGAGCCCGTTAAAGAACTTGTGGCATTGGGAGCCGTGGAAGCCGCGAGTCCGAAACAGGTGGCACAACAATGCAAGTATCTGATTACGATGTTGCCGAATTCGCCCGAGGTGAAGGAAGTTGTCTGCGGAGCGAGGGGAATTCTCGAAGGGGCGGAGCCCAGCACTATCCTTATTGACATGAGTTCAATTTCGCCAATCGTCTCCAGGGAACTGGGAGAAACGCTCAAGCAAAAAGGGATCGAATTCCTGGATGCTCCCGTCAGCGGTGGGGAGCCGAAAGCCATCGATGCCACTCTCTCCATTATGGTAGGTGGAGAGGAGGGGGTATTCAACCGGTGCCTCGACATTCTTCAAGTCATAGGCAAGTCAGTGGTGCGCGTCGGGGAGGTGGGCAGTGGCAACGTAACCAAGCTGGCCAACCAGGTGATTGTCGCCCTAAACATCGCGGCAATGTCAGAAGCATTCGTGCTGGGCACTAAAGCCGGAGTTGATCCCGCCCTCATCTTCAACGCAATTCGCGGCGGGCTGGCCGGCAGTACTGTGATGGAAGCGAAGGCAATGCGCAGTATGGAGGGGAATTTTGAGCCGGGTTTCAAAATCGACTTGCACATCAAGGATCTCGCTAATGCTCTGGATACCGGCCGCCAAATCGGGGCTCCGCTTTTCCTGACCGCCCAGGTGATGGAGATACTCAAGTGCTTGAAGCTGGACGGTAAGGGACAAAAAGATCATTCTGCCATTCTAAATTACTATGAAAAACTGGCTGGGGTCGAGGTGAGACGGAAAACTTGAGGGTCATGGGAGTAATTCAATGGGGTGTCCTTTGTACTCCCTTGCTCAAGTTCGGAAACGAGTTGCAGGTTTATGAGTAGGTACAGGCATTCTTGCCTGTACGCGGCCGTAAGGCCGATAAGAGCTTTCAACCGACCCGACTCTCGACAGGCAAGAATGCCTGTCGCCCCCACTTCAAGAAACACCAGTGAACTTATGAGAGATGTGTCCGAAAGAATCAAGGGTTCCTAATGAGATCCATGAAATTGGTTCTGGGCATTACGGCTATTTCATTGGTTGCTCTCGGTCTTGCCTGTGGCGCCAAGGAAAAAGAAACCGGTGTGAGGTGGAAGCATCTCACCAGTAAGAACGGGGACTTGCCCGCTCCTAACTCGGGGACTGAGCAGACTTCCTGCATTGTGCTGGATATCGATAAAGACGGTATCAACGATTTTGCCGTTTCAGAAAGGACGGTCGCACCGGCCTTTGTCTGGTACCGCCGGGGCAAAGACAGTTGGGCCAAGTACGTCATTGAAGACACACCGCTCCACATCGAGGCAGGTACCTGTGCCTTCGATATCGACCACGATGGAGACCTCGATATCCTTGCAGGAGGTGATTACAAGAGTAACCAAGTCTGGTGGTGGGAAAATCCCTGCCCCAATTTCGATCCCAAGATCCCTTGGAAACGCCATCTGATCAAAAACACCGGAGCCCCCAAACACCACGACCAGATCTTTGGCGATTTCGACGGCGACAGCAATGAGGAACTGGTTTTTTGGAATCAAGAAGGGCAGAAGCTTTTGCTGGCCAAGATCCCGGCGGACCCAAAGAACACCGAGCCCTGGCCCATGACCGAGATCTATTCCTACAGCCCTGATAGCGAAATGGTGCAGCGGGGGAAGCCTGCCAGCTTCAGGAGCATCAACGAACATGAGGGCTTGGCCAAAGGGGACATTGATGGTGATGGGAAACTGGACATCGTGGGCGGTGGACGTTGGTTTAAACACATGGGAGGGACATCATTTGTTCCCAACATCATCGATGCCAGCTATGCATTTTCACGAGCCGCTGTGGGAGACCTGGTAAAAGGGGGACGCCCAGAAGTGGTTTTAGTGGTTGGTGATGGAGAGGGGCCGTTAAACTGGTATGAATGGGTCAAAGGGACCTGGATTCCTCACACACTAGCTGAGGTCAACAGCGGGCACAGTCTGGCCATCGTCGACTTCAACAATGACGGGAATCTCGACATTTTTTGTGCAGAGATGCGGTTGAATGGCGAGAATCCCGATGCCAAGTGTTATCTCTTTCTTGGTGACGGAACCGGTCATTTCCAAAAGACCATAGTCTCTACAGGCTTTGGTTATCATGAGTCCAAAATTGCTGACCTGGATGGGAACGGGACACTCGATATCCTGGATAAACCCTACAATTGGGATACTCCCCGTCTCGACATCTGGTTGAACATGGGACCATCCGGGATAAGCAATAGGCCGAGTTGACTGTCAGGGGTCAAGCATTTCCGAAGGACCCGTGCTTGATCCGTGCTTTAAAGCTTCTCCTAGGTTTCGAGGCTCAGGCT
>DATKMG010000446.1:0-5602 GCA_035541995.1 Terriglobia bacterium | reverse complement strand
CTGACACTTCATTCCTTCACTGTGCGTCCGCCATTCTACTTCTCAAACTGCAATCCACTGTCCCCTTGAATAATCACCCCTTAATTTTTCCAGGGCTGTCCTCTCAATCTGGCGCACCCTCTCACTAGTGAAGCCGAAATGTCTACCAAGGTTCTTAAGTGTGACCGGGTCGTCAGAAAGAACATGCTGCTCAACGATGTGTTTTTCTCTATGATTCAGCCTCTTAAGAGCAAGATCGGCCCAAATTTTCAGATCCTGCTGCTCCTGGAATTGGGCAAGCAATTGTCCCTGGTCAGGGGAATCATCCCTGAGTGTGTCCACGAAGGTATCCCTGGAATGATCGGCGACCAAGTCATCGAGCGACAAGTCGCGCACCTTGAGTCGCGCAGACATGTGGATTACTTCGTCTTCGGTTACCTTTATCCGTTCCGCAAGTCCCGCCACGTTTGCCAAATGATCCTCTGGATCAATCGGCAGCGGTAGGTCCGCTGCCCTGTAGAACAATTTGCGTTGAGCCTGGGTTCTGCCGATCTTCACCAGAGACCAGGAACGGATAATGTAATTTTGGATATACGCTTTGATCCACCAGATCGCATAGGTTATCAACCGATACCCCTTGTCGGGGTCGAATCTTTCAACAGCCCTCATTAGGCCGATATTTCCCTCCTGAATCAGGTCCGTTAATCTGGAACCATACTTTCGATAACCCTGAGCGACCTTTGTCACGAACCTCAAGTTTGAGGTGATAAGTTTTTCGGCCGCATTCATGTCTTTCTTATCCCGAACTAATGCGGCGAGTCGCGATTCTTCCTCTCTATTCAGGATCGGGTATTTTTCTATTTGGGAGAGATAGATTCTCAGTTCGTCAGAATCGACAAACGTGCCCACATTCACACCTCCCGAAACTTTACCTTTTCGTTGTCCATCCACTTGGATGCCCCTGAGCGAAATTGGATTCAACTCGTTTCAGCCAACTGAGGGTTTTGCCACATTTCTCAGCAGCGAAAAGGACGGGAGGTCCGTTGTCCCGGAATGCGAGGTTATCAGAAGGAACGCCCCTGCAATTATGCTTAGGGCTGACAAGACCTAATTGTGAAGCGGATCTCTGATTGTTGGCAAAAATCGGCAGTCAATCGGAATGAACCCAGGAGGGTCGTTTAAAATCTGGAATTGAACTGGAGGCTCTCAATTAAAGATCGGCGCAGTGAACTATACATATTGATCACCACAAGGACGGCATCCTCACTGAAGAAAGTCCACACGTGACCTGGTTTACGTGGCCGCGCCTACGATTGTTTTCTCGCCCAACTCTATCTCGCGAAAATTTAGTGTGTAGAGCAGGAAATATAAGGATGGTATGTCTGGGCCAGCATTTCCAGCTGATAGGTGACCGACTCCTGGCTCTCTTGTACCATGAGCGGCACTGTTTTCGTTATTATGATGGGACCGCGATCTTGATGAGTTTCTTCTTACCGGAATTGGCCTTCGGGAGTCTCAAGGAAAGAACCCCATCTTTATACTTTGCCTCGATTTTGTCTTCGGCGATTTCATAAGCCAAAACGAAAGAGCGTGAGAATACTCCGAAGGACCTTTCCACTGTGCAATAGCTCGCTCCGCCATCATTTTTCTCTTCTTTCTTCTCACCCTGGATGGTCAGAACTCCATCGCCTAGTTCAACCTTGACGTCCTTCTGGTCGATGCCAGGGAGGTCAGCCCTGACGAGAAATTCATGCTCCGTTTCACACAGGTCAATTGCCGGTGAGAAGGTTCGATCCAATACCCTTCCAGGCAGCTCCGATGGAACTGCGCCAAAGAATTGACTTGTTAGCGCATCAAATTCGCGGCGGAGGTCCGCAAATCTGCCGGAAACCATTTCTTCTTCTATCCGGCTCCAAGGAATGAGATTGAACATGATCTCGTACCTACTCTTTGTTGAAATAAGGTTTCGACTGGAGTTTACCTCCCCCTTCAGCAACTGTTGAGTCTATCCGATGACCATAAAAGCAGGCTCCGAACTACCAAGCACACCATTTTCACTTACGCTGATTGAATGACCCGCCCCGTTACTACGCAATCCCTCCTGAAATGAGTCTGCGCTTCCAGAAGGCCATTAGTCCTTGCTTGCCGGAAACAAGCTGAATAAGCTCCCATCCTTGAAGACCTCGTTCATTCATAAGGTCCACAAGAATTTGTGGTTCCTCTCCCGGCACCTCCTCCAACGAACACTCCCCCGCCTGAGAGCAAATATATGCCAGCTTGGTAAATGCATTTCCTAGATGTGTGCTGATTTCATATTCAAAGCGTAGCATGGCACCTCCTTCATGCTCGCCTTTGTATATGCGCCAAAATCACCGAGAGACGCATTGTGCCAAATGTTTTCCCATCTACTCTTCAATCGGAATACCTGCCTTCAAACTTTTTCTTGTCCGGCTCCCAATCCGTCGGGCATACTGACCTAAGACGCTGGATTCTGTCCTCGAATTCCTCCCGGACCAGGTGCAGATCGTTAACGTAAGGTAGAACTGGCGATTTGTCGGCGCATGATGACGCGTCGAATTTTTTGGCAACTCCTTTGAACTTGGCTCGCCAGCCTGCCAGCTCTGCCGAGAAATTCACACAATATGTTTCCGGGTCTATCGCTCGGGCTCCTTATTTATGGAATATTCACCTTCTCTCATCTGCCGCAGACCTGTCTTCCCATTCAGAGTTGCTATAGCGACCCGAATTGAGCCGGGGCACCATTGCTGCAACGGGCACATCTTCTACGGGAACGCGTTGTGCACCCTTCACCTTCATCTGAATTCTATTTCGCTGATGTAGATGCAGCAGATCAGATTTTGATTCAAGAAATCGTGCGATCCGTTAAAAAAAACAACCGATGGAGCCGTGATTCGATAGATTGACCAAGACTAGGCGGAGTTCCTGAAGGATAGATTCCGCGAGGCTGAGGGTCTGTGGTTCAGAGATACCTGCACAGTTGAAGTCGGACAGCCCTAATGTGAAGTCGGCACACCACCTACACCTGATCAGGAACGAACCAGCCCCGCACCGCATTCCCGGAGTTATCTCTGCCTTCGAATCGAGCCACTCGTTTGAGAAAGTCTGACACTTCCTGCGCGTTCAGGCACTCTTCGATCTCGCAATCACCTTCAGTCTGGCACTTCTCACACGCATGGGACCAGGCCCAGTCCGCCATTTGTTCGGGGTTCATGGGGTTCCCTCCTTTTAATTATTTGTTTCTTCGACAGCCATTTTCACTTCACTAGCTGTGGCCAATGCGAAGATAAATATCTCTATCCTTATGATGCGGCTACTGACTTTTGGATTCGGGAGTCGTTCCTTCCGGTAATCTTGCGTTCCAGGAGGATAGACATTCCGTGATTTCGCTTGCGGAGAAATCGTCACAGGCTTAGCCATTCGCGTTCTACAGGACTTTTTGAAGTGGAGAAGGGAAAAGTATGGCCGTTTTGCCAACATTGTGGACACGCTACGCGCGCCGTAATCATATCTCTCAAGATCATATTATATTTCAGGGTTAGAGGGTTTTCATCGAGGGATCGACCTGATCAAAAAAAGAAAGGCAACGCTCCTATGGAAAACGATGGATTTGTCACGTGGGTAATGGGCCTTGGGAAGGTTCTATATCATCTGCCCAATTGAGCTTATGTCCGACACTATGCTACGGCTAAAACCGGGATTCCTCTCTCTTCCGCTTTTCACTCAGACTCTTTCTTCATGCCGTGAAACAATTCGCTACCAGCACCCGGATAGACTTTGCGTTCTTGTGTCGGAGTAGGATTCTCGACCCGGGGCCATTTCTCAGATCTGGGCTCAGCCCCTTCCCGGGCAGTTTCCGAGGGGTTGCTGTCACCCATTATCGGGTTCTTTCGGATCTCGTCCCCCCTGATACCATGACTGAACTCTACTGGAATGTTGTTTGGGTCGAACGTATATATTGAATGGATGAAACCGTGGTCCACCACTTCCGATACCCAGAAACCAGCGGTTTCCAGCTTGTCCTTGAGTTCCCAGAGATCTTCTTCGGTCGTTACCCCAAAGGAAACGTGGTCGAATCCGAACGGTCCTAAGACTGGAGCACCATGATCTTTCTCCGTCATCGGTTCGACTCCGGGCCACTCGAAAAACGCCAGCAGATCCGTGTCGGAAATTTCAAGGAAGTAGTGCCTATATCCTGGCCTTCCCAAACCTGCTACGAGCCGCATCCCCAGAAGGTCTCTCCAGAATCGGATCGTCTTATCCATATCGCCGGTAGCCATAGCCAGATGATTTATCCCACAGAATTTTGCCATTCGATCTCCTTGCCCCGGAGGCAACTAGGAGGCCAACCAAGATACAACTCTCTAGTGGATGGCTTCCTTCTCCTGGTCTTTTTAGAGGATGCGCATGACCTCACTTCATTTTCCTGAGTTCTATGCCGAACTCTGGAAAAAATAGGTTGTGGACTATCACTGGGCTTTCGAGATCATCACTTGTAACGAGAGTGACATTCCTTTCGCATCCGATTCAGGGCCTCAGCGGCCGCCCTTGCAGCACCGAGGTGCCCTTGTTCCACGGCTTCCAGGAGTTCGCTGCACTTGCCTCGGAATGAGTGAAAATGCTCTTCGCCCCGTTCTAGCAGGGTCACCATTAGGTCTCCATCCTCGCACCAGCTAGCAACCAAATCCACCCGCGGCAGCCGGCCATCATCCATGGCCTTCAGCATGTCTTTGAATGAATTTGACATCCGTTTCTTGATCTTTTTCAGAGACGTTTCCACTCTTCTCGCTCCTTTGAGGGTCCATCCTCTGAGTTTCTGACTTCTATGGCTGCACGATGCTTTCGGCGTGAGTCGAGGGGATGGTGAACGGCACGATCCACAATTGTACGAGTCGAAATATCGGGAGAATGACTGCACATCCTGGGAGCCAATGCCAACATTTGGTCCCCTTCTTTTGGCGTTCGCCGTAGTGATTCTGCGCTGCACGACCGACGATTCCTTGTGGTGATAACTTTTCCCTTACCTCTTGGGAGCAATCCGGCCTCACGGAAATCCTTAGATAAGTCCCTAGCGTCGATATCAGCAAACTTGATCTGTGCCTTCGTCACCCCAATCGTAACCCTATGCGCTGATACTGCCCTGCCCCCAGATTATGTACCACTTGTTAAGTTAGAGGTATAGTATGTTGACCTCCTTGCAGAGGGAAAGGATCACCAGGCGAAGTACCCACGATCCAGGTTGTAAGTATGGCCTCTGGAGCTGGCGGTCGATAGTTCAGTGAGCTGTGTGGTCTGAAGGTGTTATATTGCTTGCGCCACTTTTCTGTAAGCACTTGGGCTTCCTTGAGGGTATAGAAGATCTCCCCGTTGAGTAGTTCATCTCTGAGTTTGCCGTTGAAGCTTTCGCAGTAGCCGTTTTCCCAGAGGCTGCCAGGTCCGATGTACAGAGTTCGTACTCCTGTTCGTTCAAGCCATTTACGTACAGCCTTAGCGGTGAATTCCGATCCGTTATCCGACCTGATATGCTCAGGTGGACCGTGGGTCACGAAGAGATCCGTGAGGCAATACAGTACGTCATCAGAATTGAGCCGTCTTTCCACTACGA
>DATKMG010000445.1:0-4657 GCA_035541995.1 Terriglobia bacterium | reverse complement strand
CCAGATTTGCTTTTTACCGAAAACGAGACAAACTGTACAAAGCTTTACGGGATAGGGAATGGGTTTAAATATACCAAAGACGGAATCAACAATTTCATCGTCGACGGGACCAAGGACGCGATTAATCCCGCTCAGAGTGGAACCAAGGTGGCAGCTCACTATCCGTTGACTATTGGTGCAGGTGGAACAGCAACAGTGCGCTTGCGCTTGACGCTTCCAGACCCTTCAGTATCTGCAGATGCCCTGCTGAGTGACGATTACGAGAGGGTCTTCACAGATCGCCTGCGTGAGGCCGATGAGTTTTATGCCACTGTCATCCCCCATCACCTGTCCTCGGATGGCAAACAAGTCATGCGCCAAGGGTTCGGGGGATTGCTCTGGTCGAAGCAATTTTACCATTATGTGGTGAAAGACTGGCTCGAGGGCGACAAGGGCCATCCTATGCCCCCGGGAGAAAGGTACAAAGGCCGCAATCGAGAATGGACGCATCTTTATAACGCCGATGTCATTTCCATGCCAGACAAGTGGGAGTATCCCTGGTATGCCGCCTGGGACTTGGCCTTCCATTGCATCCCACTGGCGTTGGTGGATTCCGATTTTGCCAAGGAACAGTTGGTACTGATGACGCGGGAGTGGTACATGCATCCCAATGGGCAATTACCCGCATATGAATGGTCGTTTGGCGACGTCAATCCTCCCGTTCATGCCTGGGCGGCCTGGCGTGTTTACAAGATTGACAAAAAACGGCATGGGCAAGGAGACAGCGTTTTTCTCAAGAGAGTCTTTCAAAAACTGCTGCTGAATTTCACCTGGTGGGTCAATCGCAAGGATGCAGAAGGCAATAACATTTTCCAGGGCGGGTTTCTCGGACTCGACAACATCGGAGTTTTTGACCGCAGTTCGACACTCCCCACCGGTGGCAACCTCGAACAATCGGATGGAACCGGCTGGATGGCCATGTACACGCTGAACCTGTTGGCCATCGCCATGGAACTGGCGCGCCAGGACCACGCTTACGAGGACGTGGCCAGTAAGTTTTGGGAACATTTCGTTTTCATTGCCCATGCCATGAATCACATGGGCCATGATGGGACCCAATTGTGGAACGAGGAGGATGGGTTCTTCTACGACGTATTGAATTTGACTGACGGCACCCATATCCCCTTAAAGGTTCGCTCAATGGTGGGTCTGATCCCCCTGTTTGCTGTTGAAACGCTGGAGCCGGAGCTGTTAGATCGCCTGCCGGACTTCAAGCGGCGACTGGAATGGTTTATTGAGCACCGACCGGATTTGACCGGAAATTGCGCCTGCATGCGGAGTCCCGGAATGAATGCACGCCGGCTCCTCTCTATCGTAAATGGGGAGCGTTTGCGACGAGTTCTCAGGGTAATGTTGGATGAGCGGGAGTTTCTCTCTCCCTATGGCATACGTGCCCTCTCTCGTTACCACCTGGAGAATCCATACACGATACAGGTGAACGGGGATTTCCATCGGGTTGATTATGAGCCCGCAGAGTCGAGTACCGGGCTGTTTGGTGGCAACTCAAACTGGCGCGGGCCCATCTGGTTCCCGGTGAATTATCTGCTCATCGAATCGTTGCAGAGGTTCCACCACTATCTTGGCGACGACTTCAAGGTGGAATGCCCGACCGGCTCGGGCCAGATGATGACACTATGGGAAGTGGCCGGCGAGATATCCAGACGTCTAGCTCGGATCTTCCTGAAGGACGAAAACGACCGCCGCCCGATTTTCGGCGGTACCGAGAAGTTCCAGACAGATCCGCATTGGAACAAATATATTCCATTCTACGAGTACTTTCATGGAGACAACGGCGCCGGCATTGGCGCCAGCCACCAGACGGGCTGGACCGGGTTGGTCACAAAACTTTTGCAGCAGAGCGGGGAGTAGAGGTGGCAATGCCCACTGGTATCTCGCCTTTGGATCCTGCTATTCGTCGGCTAGGCCTTGGGCTGCCTTCCCGTTGCCATTTCAAGTCTTCCACCGCATATGAGGAAGACATGAGTATCCACCTTGAGCGCATCCGGCGCGCGAACGCCCACGAAAATGGTTTCTAGCCGCAGGAGAGAGCTCTGCAGTTTGGACATTTTTCCATGCTGGATCGGCAGACAGCCTTCGAATGTACGGCCTTTTCAGATTGAGGAAGCAGCAATTAGGCGCTTCGTTAAGACCTCATAGCATCCGGGAGCAAAGCGTATTCCCAGCTCCGAATCGTATTTTAGGACTGCTGTGGCAGGGACAGCGGTTGGGAAAATGGGTCGTTGGCCCACCTTTTGTTTGTATGTTGAATGATAGTGTTAACTTTACCTGATTAACTGGATTCGATCAACCTGGCGAGATGGTCGTTTCTCTATGTTCACCTCAAGGTACTCATCCAATCGAAAAGCACCTTGAAGCAGTAAGATTCCCGGTGTCCATTGGGAGTTTCAGATAGGACGCGGGAAAGACAGGCACAAGTTAGGCCTATCGAGTTTGTTCGCAAGCGAAACAGAGAATCCCACAAGCGAACATTCCCACCTAAAGTGTTTTCTGAGAACTCATCTATAATTCATTGATAACATTGGTTGTAACTCATCATTTTTCTTGGCAATCCTCTTGCACCCCACTCAACTGAATTTTAGTGTCGTAAACAGGCAACTTCTTGCCGAGGTTCACTCCATAAGCTGAGCAAGAATGTACCTTGCAGGGATCCATACCATCTTGGAGGATTCATGGATGCCTTCTTCAAAGATCTCTACTTCGGCTTGCGAATGTTGCGTCGCCGTCCCGCACTTACCTTAGTAATTGTTATCACGCTAGCCTTGAGTATTGGCGCTAATACCACTATTTTTAGTGCCGTCAATGCCGTCCTCTTACAGGCTTTGCCTTATCCAGGTTCGGAACGCCTGGTGCAGCTCTTCTTCACGCTCCCCGCAGACAATTTCCTGACCCGACTCCTCGGCTCACCCAAGCTGAACTTCTCATATCCGGATTTCCAGGATATCCGCTCTCAGCAACAAGTTTTTGAGGAGGTGGCTGCCTATCGTGCCCTCGATATGAACTTCAAATCGGATCTAGGGCCCGAACGGCTGGTCGCGGCAAATGTCAGCGAAAAGTTCTTCCCTCTTCTAGGGGTAAATCCTTTTCTGGGTCGCAGCTTCCTGCCGGAAGATTTCATGCCCACTGGAAATCGTGTAGTCATCCTCAGTCATGGTCTTTGGCAAAAACATTTTGCCGGCAATCCCGAAACCATCGGCAAGAATGTCACGCTGGATGGAATTCCCTATACGGTGGCGGGGGTCATGCCGGCCAGTTTCTCATCCATTCCAACCAGGGATTGGCGGGTTCTTTCTAAACTGATTCGATCCCAACTCGAGCCGCAATTATGGACGCCCTTTATGCCTTCAAAAGGCGACTGGGACCGAGAGTCCATGCAATTTGATGTATTTGCGCGGATGAAACCGGCCATCACCCTGGCACGGGCTCAAAGTGACTTGAATCTGATAGCCCGGCGCATTGAACAGCAGTTCCCACATGAGTTGAAGGGCTGGTGGATTGCCGCCGACCCGCTGCATGAAGCGCTTTTCGGGAGGTATCGCACGCTGCTGTTGATTTTGCAGGGCACAGTTGGCCTTGTCCTCTTGATTGCCTCTGTTAATGTAGCCAACCTGCTGTTGAACCGGGCAATGGGACGGCAAGGGGAACTGGCCATTCGTGCCTCTCTGGGCGCCAATCGTGCGCGGATCCTGCGCCAACTCCTGACCGAAAGTTTTCTGCTCTCCCTGCTGGGAGGCGGATTGGGATTGCTTTTGACCGTTCAGGGCAACCAACTCCTCAATGCCTTCCTGCCTACCATCTTTGTTGGCATTCCACCGACCCGCATTGATGCCCAGGTTCTTGGCTTTACTGTTTTCATTTCCTTGCTGGCTGGTGCGGTCTTTGGCACAGCGCCTGCGTTGCTGGCTTCACGAATCAACCTGAATGCGGCGCTCCGCCAGGGCCAAAACCAGGCAGGACGGTTCAGTCGAAACAGGTTGAGCCGCGTGTTGGTGGTGGCTCAGGTCAGTCTGACTCTGCCCTTGCTAATTGCGTCCGGACTATTGGTGAGAACCTTTCTCCATCTTTGGAACGTCAACCCCGGGTGCCAGACTCGCCAGATCTTGACCATGCGCATTAATTTCACGAACGAGGGTGCTAGAGACAATCAGGCGCTCCTCGCCTACTTCGGACGTGTTCTCGAAAAAGTGTCCACATTGCCCGGTGTGGAATCGGCCGGTTTAGCGGCTGCACTGCCGACTACGGGGTATCTAAACAATTCCTCATTTTCCCTGGAGGGCCGCCCGGAGACGCAAACCAATCCCGTGTATGTCCTGGACCAGCCTGCCAGCGCCCAATATTTTCAGACCATGGGAATTCCTTTGCGGCAGGGTCGACTCTTTACGGACCAGGAGAATGAAAATTCGCCCAGAGTCACCCTGATCAGTGAGACCATGGCCAGGAAATTCTGGCCGGGGCAAGATCCCGTGGGGCGGCGAGTTAGCTTAGGCGGGGTAAACTGGACTATCGTGGGGGTCGTGGGAGATGTTCGTCAGGAAGACCTGGCTATGGAATACCGTTGCAGCATGTACATGCCCTATTCACAGTATCCCTATCCCTCTTT
>DATKMG010000444.1:0-3827 GCA_035541995.1 Terriglobia bacterium | reverse complement strand
AGGGAGTCTGCAACGTCCTTCGTGAGGATAATGCTCTCCCTTGCCCCCCGATAGCTTGGCGTGGTTGTCCGGATATGATCGATCGGCAGCTCGAGAACCGAGGGGGTGCCTTGCAGTTGCCTGGTCCAATAAGTCAGCTCTGATTCGAGCAGCACCCCTTGAAGTCGCTCCCTCTGCCAAAGCGCAAAGTCCGCATACTGAATTGGCAACTCCTCCAGCGGTGATGGTCTCCCTTCAGAATACGCCTTATACAACGTCGTCAACTCCTCCAGCAATATCGCGATTGACCAACCATCTGCCGCAATGTGATGCAATGTGAGAACCAGGATATGTTCCACTTGCCCCAGATGGAGCAGGGAAGCCCGTAACAGGTAGTCCTTAGACAAATCAAAGGGACGGTTCACTTCCCCAATTACACGCTGTCGGCACACGGCTAGGCGATCGGACTCCGGAATAGCCTCAAGGTCAATCACTGTGAAAGGAAGACCTTGGGCGGGAGTGACCACTTGCAGAGGATTGCCATCCACGGACCGAAACACGGTTCTCAAAACCTCGTGACGCCGAACGATCTCGCCCAGGCTTTGTTCCAGAGCAGTGAGCTGAACAAGCCCTGCGAGACGAAACACTGCAGGGATATGATAGGTACTTTTGCCAGGTTCCAACTGGTCGAAGAACCACAATCGTTGTTGGGCAAAGGACAAGGGAACCGGAGACTTAGACTTCCTTGGAACGGGTCCTGCTGGGATTTGGGAGGTCGAGAACTGTTGTTCCGGAGAAAAAAAGCCCCCCTGCTTGATTCTTCCGGAACCCACCTTCTTTGCCATTGCCGCGTCGACAGCTACGGCTAAGCCCTCGATCGTTGGAGCTTCGAACAGCATCCGTAAGGGGATTTCAACCTGGAAGGCCTCCTGGATTCTCGCCATTACTCGCATTGCCAGCAGGGAATGACCCCCCAGGTCGAAGAAATCTTCATGAATTCCGAAAAGTCGAGGCCTTAGAACATCACTCCAGATCCCTGCCAGGATTTCCTCGGTCGGTGTGCTAGGGGCTGCCGGGCTGCTTTCAAGTTCGGGTTTGGGTTGGGGTCGCGGGAGTGCGCGGCGATCCACCTTACCATTTGGTGTCAACGGTAACGCATCCAGGAAGAAGAAAGTCGTGGGAACCATATACTCCGGGAGCTTCTCTTTCAGCAACCTTCGGAGTTCACCGCTCGTCGGGGCTTGACCTCTCTCCGGGACAACATAGGCAACCAGGCATTTCTCCGCAAGTTCACGGTCATCGACCGTCACTACACTCTCGCGAACGTTGGGCAGTCCTGCCAGCATGGTTTCGACCTCACCCAGCTCAATTCTGTAGCCCCTGAGCTTCACTTGCTTGTCTGCGCGGCCAAGAAATTCGATGTTGCCGTCAACAAGGTAACGAGCCAGGTCGCCGGTTTTGTAGAGGCGCGTTCCACCCTGTTCACCAAATGGATTGGGGATGAACTTCTCAGCGGTCAAATCCGGGTGATTGAGATATCCGCGGGCCAGGCCGCTGCCACCGATGTAAAGCTCGCCCTTGATCCCGACCGGGACTGGATGTAAATGACGATCCAGTAAGTAAACCGCAGTATTGTCAATTGGCCGCCCAATCGAAGGAGAGGTGTCGGCTCCTCTTCTCACTTCGGCAAACGTGGAATAGGTCGTATCCTCAGTCGGGCCATAGAGATTAAATACCTGTCGCGCTCTGCTCTGTCGATAGATCTGCTGTGCCAGTTTATTCTGCAGCGGCTCTCCGGCCAAATTGACGGTATGGACCGAGGCGGGCAAGTCTCCGACCCTGACCAATTCCGCGATTGCCGAGGGAACGGTATTGATCAAACTTACTTCCCTGATTGCCGGGGAACTCCTCAGGTCTAGGACGTTCTCGGCAAGGATAACCTTACCCCCCCAACACAATGGAAAGAACAATTCAAAGATGGAGAGGTCAAAACAAATGGAGGTTGATGCCAGAATACCTGCGAACTGCTCAGGACCAAAGATACCTCTCGCCCAATATAGGAAAGCCACAGAACTACGGTGCTGGATGGCCACCCCTTTGGGTTTTCCAGTAGAACCCGATGTATAAATAACATAGGCGAGGTTCTCTGCGTCTTCTTTGCTGATGATATTTTGTCCGCTCTCGCCTGCGATCGACTCCCAAAGCGTGTCTAGACAGACTATTCTTCCTTTGTGTCTTGGTAAGCGCTTCAGGAGTGACTCCTGGGTCAACAATACTTCTGCGCCAGAATCCTGAAGCATGAATGATAGACGGTCCTGTGGGTAGGCGGGATCCAAGGGTACATAAGCACCCCCAGCCTTGAGAATACCGATCAGGCCTATTACCATCTCTAAGGAACGTAATGCGCAGATGCCCACCAGCACCTCGGGTTTAACTCCTTGCCCAATTAAATAATGGGCCAGCTGATTTGCCCTCCTGTTGAGTTCTGCGTAGCTTAACACTCGATCCCCATGCTGAACTGCAAGCTTGTCAGGTGTACGATCGACCTGGTCCTCAAATAACTGATGAATGCAGGTGCCCTCCGGATAGGCCGTGCGGTTCTCATTCCATTCGACTAGGATTTGATGTCGTTGCCTTTCAGTCAACATCGGCAAGTCAGCAAGACGGCCGCCAGGATTGGCAACAATCCCTTCCAGGAGGTTCTGGTAGTGCAAAGCCAACCGCGCGATGGTTGTTTGGTCGAATAAATCGGTGTTGTATTCGAATGAAGCGGACATGCCATTTGCGTCTATAACCAAGGAGAGGGTCAGGTCGATCTCGGATCGTCCGGGTCCGATATCGAGATAACTCAACTTCAAATCCGGTAATGCCAGAGTTGGTTGGGGTTCATCTTGCAGTTCGAACATGACCTGGAACAGGGGTGCGTGACTCAGGCTTCTCTCCAGCTGCAACTCTTCGACCAACTTCTCGAACGGCATTTCCTGGTGGGCATATGCCCCGTCAATGACCTCTCTCACTCGTTCGAGTAATTCCAGGAAGCTGGGGTTACCGGATAAATCGGTGCGTAGCGCCGCCCAATTGACAAGCGGTCCAATGAGGTCGAGAGCCTCCTCCCGGCGACGGGCTTCAATCGAAATGCCTACCACAATGTCTTCTTGCCCTGTGCAACGTAAAAGCAGAGTCTGAAACAATGCCAGGAGTGTGGCAAACAACGGCGTGCCCTGTCTTTGGCTAAGGTCATTGACGGATTCATAAAGGCTTTGTGGGATCGACCAGCTGTGTCGCACGCAACGAAATGACTGCATTGCCGGCCGAGGCCTGTCAGTCGGCAATTCCAGCAAGCCATGGCTATCCCGAAGCCGCCGTTTCCAATATCTAAGATGGCTTTCCGACTGCTCAGTCTGCAACCACTGCCTTTGCCACAGAGCAAAATCAACATATTGAGAGGGAAGACCACCCAAAAAAGGAGGCCGTCCGGCGAGAAGATTCTCATACGAATCCGCAAGTTCCCTGAGGACGATCCTCATAGACGTCTTATCGGAGATAATAGGATGTATGGCCATCAGCAGAATGGAGCGATTGTCATCCAGGCGCAGCAAGCTGGCTCTCAACAGCGGGCCCTGAGCCAAATCAAAAGGCCGACGTATCGCCTCAACCTCTTGTCGGACGAATTCTTCTTCCGATCTGCGTTCCTGTATCCGACTCATTTCCTCTAATTGCAGCTGTGCCATTTCATGTTTAACAATGATTTGAACAGGTTCACTCTCCTGAACGGCAATAGCTGTGTGCAAGGACCAGTGGCGAGAGACAACAGCATCGAAGGCCTGCCGCAGTAAATCAACCTTGAG
>DATKMG010000443.1:0-7059 GCA_035541995.1 Terriglobia bacterium | reverse complement strand
TTGCGCTGAAATCAATCCAGTCGGTTAAGGCATCAACAGAGTCTCTCTCTTTTGTTCCCCATCCAAGCTCCAGGCAACGTAGATTTGGCCAATTCTTATGGTGCTACATTTATTAACTTCGTGCTATCCTCTCTGACCGTGCGTGGCCTCTTAAGCAGACTAATTTCTCAGGAGGTGGTCAATGGTCACTCCCAGGTTCATTTGCAATTGTCTTTTTGCATTGGCTGGTTTCCCCCCATTGTCGTGCCTGGCCAGTTCAAATGTTGTAGTTCAGGTCGTGGATGGAAGTGGAGCTCCAATCCGAGGCGCTACCGTCCAGGTTCGACCCGTCCAGGGAGGGTTTGTCCCTTCCATGATTACCGACAACACCGGCCAGGGAAATATCCCGTGCGATCCCGGAGCAGTGGTTCGGGTCCAGGCGGTCGGGTTCGAGCCTGAAGAGGCCACTCTCAAAGAATGCGGCCAGGGGCTGCAGTTCAGCCTCCGGCCTGCAACGGTACAAACGACGATCAATGTGATCGTGACAGATGAAGGGAGCCCAACCATTGCAGCCGGGAGTGCGGCCCAGATTGATCGGACTTCGGCCCGAACGGTATTGGATGCAGTCGAGGATCTATCCCCCAGCGTGTACGTGACGCGCCGGGGGGTGATGGGCTATGGAATTGCCGAAAATGGAACAGGCGCGGTCAACATCCGGGGAGTCGGCGGTTCGCCCAACACGGATGTGCTCATCGTCCTGGCAGGACGGCCTGACTTCCAGGGGCAAATGGGACATCCGCTTCCGGACTTCTATGACCTGTCCGACGTCGGCAGCATCAGCGTGATCGAAGGGCCTGCATCGGTCCTCTATGGCACCAATGCCATGGGCGGGGTGGTCGAAATCAATCCTCTTCAACCTGGCGCCAAGCCCGAATTCCGCGTGACCTCCAGCCTCGGTTCCTATATGACCGGGCAGAACCGGTTATGGACCGGTTTCCGAAAAGGACGCGGCGTTTACTCCTTCGCCGCCGGCCTGAACTACACGAATGGAGATCGTCCCAACTCTGCGTTCCACTCTCAGGATGGGTCGGTCGGCATCAGCTACACGCTCTCTGAAACCTGGAAGGTGTCGTTAGACGGCGACTACGGCCACTTCCTGGTCCACGATCCCGGACCTGTAGAGGCCCCGCTCGCGGACAGTGCTGCCAGTGTGGGCCGCGGAGGATTCAGCCTGGATCTCGCCAATTCAACGAGTCTGTTGAATGGTTACACTAGGTTCTACTCGACTTGGGGGCACAATTCCATTACCGACGGATTCGGTTCGGTGGATCGTATCACAGGGGGAAGAGTATTCGAGACCCTGACACTCCACCACTCGGCGGCGATTGATTTTGGCACTGACATCGTCAACTACGGGGGCACGGCGGGTACGGCCAGCGGGTTCAGCTGGGGTCAACATGAGATCACCGATGCGGCCGGTTTTGTGCGCGGTCACTGGAATCCGACCGCTCCACTTGTACTCAATGCCGGAGTGCGCTACCAGACCAATTCCCAATTCGGTAACCTGGCCGTGCCGGAGTTCGGAGCGGTTTGGAACTTCACTGAGAGGGTTTCGGTGTCTGGCTCGATCAGTGAAGGTTTTCGAAACCCGACGATTCGGGAACTTTATTTGTTTCCGGCGCCGAATCCCACCCTTCAACCAGAGAACCTGTGGAATTACCAGGGCACTCTACAGTTTCGCCCGGCGCGTAATCTGACGGCGTGGGCTACTCTTTATTACGCGAATCTCACCAACCAGATCGTGACCCTCGGGAACTACCCCAATCTGGAATTGCTGAATAGCGGACGGGCAATCAACAAGGGTATTGAAATGAATTTGCGATGGAGTGTGTGGCGTAGAGTGAGCACTTCGGCCGGATATGCCTTTCTGACCTCGACGAATCTTGCTCCGCTCGTCCCACAGAATAAGGCGACCTTGGCCGTCGATTGGGATCTGAAGAGGGCCTTCCTTCATCTGGGGGTCCAGGCGATCGGGCGGCGTTACACGGATCCAAGCCACACCTCGCAATTGGGCGGCTATACTCTCGCTTCAGCCAAGCTCAGCGTCCCGATTCGACGCAGCCTTGATCTCTTCGCCATGGTTGACAACATCCTGAACCATAGCTACGAGGTACTTCCAGGATATCCGATGCCCGGGGTAAACGCCGCAGGGGGAGTATCGATCCACTTCTGAAAGCTAGGTATTCGATTTGATAGCCGAGGTAGCGTTGATACACAAAACCTTTCACAGGAGAATCCACAATGAAGATGCATCCAACCGTCGCAGGCCTATTGGTCATTATCTCGATTGTCGTACTTTCGCATGCTTCCTTTTCAATCGAAGCTGATAAAGCGGGCCTACACCCCAAAGTGGTCAAGCTCGATAGTGCCGGGAAGGACTACCTGCAAGTGCTGGGTGGCCCCCCGGAAAGCGTCACCATGAAGTCTGGTTTGGTCGTCCTGGCCCCCAATAAGTCCGTAGGAAAGCACAGTACAAAACAGCATGAAGAGCTGCTGGTCATTTTGGAGGGCCAGGGGGAAATGATATTCAAGGACGGCTCAACTTTGCAGGTGAAAGCAAACCATGCTCTCTATTGCCCACCGGAGACCGAGCATGATGTCAGGAATACCGGAACTCATGTGCTGCGTTACGTCTACATCGTGGCAGATGCAAAGTGAAATGGGCAGCCCTTGAAGTCGTCTAAGGGGAAACATCAGAAGTTGAATCTGCTTCGGCCCGGTCACAGCGAGGATATCATGGCAGCGCTCGCCGGCGTGAGGAAGTAAACTACGCCGCACGTCAAGGCTGGTCTTTGCTCCAGCTCAAAACGAATATCTGACCTGAAGGAAGAAGTTCCGTCCCGGCTCGGGCACCTTTACGCCTGCGGCAAAGGGATCGCGATAGTACGAAAAGTGTTCGTAGTAGAAGCGGTTAAGCAGATTGTCCAGAGTAAAACTCCCCGAGAATCTCCGGTGTGTAATTCCCAGCTTCAGATTCAGGAGACCGTATCCGGGCGTGGGGACTTCATGGAGATCCGAATCGACCTGCGATTGACGGTCTACTGCCACGGCGCCCAGTTCCGCGAAGGCCCAGCTCCGGGCATATCGCAGGGTGGCCCAGGAGCGGAAGGGCGGCATCTCTGGCAGGTTGGGACTCATGACGTTTGCGCTGATCTTGGAACTGGATGTTCCCCGCGAATACGAACCGCCTCCGCTAAGCAGGAGAGTATTGGTAAACGAGAACCCGTAGACCATCTCGCCACCGTAAATGCTTGCACCAATGTTCGTGTATGAACGCGCCGTGGGGGGCGCCATTGGATCCATCGACCCCATCACCATTTTCATCTCGTTCATCTGGGGTTGATTGTTAACGATGATGTAGTTATTCAAGAACGAGTAGAAGAAGTCCGGCCGTAAATAAAAGCGACCCGGAGTCAAGTTGATCCCGGTCATCACCTCTGTATTCCGGGTGATTGGGAGCAGAGGATTTCCAAGATTGGCTCCCGTGCCCATTCCCCGGCTGAGATATCGTTCCTCAGTCCCAGTCCGGCGCGTATCGTGGAACTGGTAGTAGAGGTCGATATTGGGATTGGGCGCGCTGACCTGCATATCCGCATGATCAAACCGAAGTCCCTCCCCCGGTGATCCGCAGCACTGCCGGGATTTCCCTGGAGGAAGTAGACTTCTACGACTTCCCCAGGGGGAAGGATTTGTTTTCGCTGGGCAAGTTCCTAAAAGTGGGACAGGCCCGCAAGGACTTCCTCGTTACACGTGCGCTTCCGGCGGGTTCCCTCGAGCAGTCTGCCCCAACGCAAGATCATTTTTCACCCCAGTCCTGGCGGAACTGCTACCGGCTGAATTTCGGATTCCTGGACTACTCGAGCAGCTGCGAGTCTTCTTCCCACCAGTTTTCGCCACCAGATGTAGATTCCGGTAATGGAAAGCATGGTGATCAGCAGTCCAAAGACACTCACGAGTATCCTGTAGGCTAAGAAGTCGTGGATGTCTGCGAAGTGAACGGCCCAGAGCCAGGCGCTAATCTTGTTGCCCGTAGGCTGCACGGAGGGAAGAGACACGTCCTTTAACTTGCCGGTATTCCCATCGATCCAAATACTGGTGTCCCAGCTTTGGCCCCGAATGTCGATGGAACTCAGCACCGCGTAGGTATAGACGCCGAATTGAGGGATATAAGCCATCCCAAACGGGCGCTTGATCGTGAAGTGGTGCTTCGCCGCCTGTTCCGCCATCAGGCGTTCCCCAATCGCCTGCGCCGCCCGCCAATCAAGCCGAGGATTGTCGAGTGGTTCCTTGAGAAGCACCTTTGACATTATGTCTAGGTCGGAGTTGTATTCGAAGAGAGTTTTCGTCACGCGATCGTAAACAGGTTGCAGCGTAAGCATGACGCTGGACCACGCGAATACAAAAAGAAGTGACCAAAACCAGAGCCCACCAGAACGGTGGAGGTCAAAATTGACCCGGAAGGCGTTCGCACGCCACTTTACAGCCCAAGCATATTTCCAACGGCGCCAAAATCCGCCGGTGCCGCGGGGCAGTGTCAGATAGAAAGCCACAAAACAATCCAAAGTCCAGATAAGCGCAATGATTCCGAGGAACCACTTCCCGTTTTCGCCGAGCAAGATCGAGGTGTGGAGTTCGTAAACGAAGGGCATGACCTTGGCGCGCCATGATGCGGGTCTGCCTTCACAACAGGGCCGGAGCTCCTCGCCTGTATAGGGATTCAGAATTAGATGATTAACTTTCAAAGAATAGGGCTCGCCGGTCGCGGGATTCTTGCGCGGCACTAAAGAAAAGCCGGCCCGTCCGGGTCCAACCGAGAAGAATCCAACCCTTGCCTTTGGGACCAAAGCTTCCGCACGTTCGGCTAATGACGCGAGGTCAAGAGTTTGCTGGCCGAGCCGATCATCGGCAAAGAGTTCAGGAGTCAGCAACTGTTCGAGATTCACCCGAAAGGCAAGAAGCGTGCCGGTTAGTCCGACAAGGATGACAAACAGAGCCATAAACAGGCCCGTCCAGCGATGCAGCCATACGAAATAGCGGTGAATCATTCGGAATTCTCCACATACTGCCGGCGTTCGATGTCAGAACGACAGTTTCAGCGCTAATTGGATAGAGCGGGGTCCACCGAATTGATACAAGGGACTCAGGGCACCGCCCCCGCTGCTGTTTGCGCCCAAATACTGCCCCAGTGTCTGGAGCGAATAGCCGAACTGAGCGTTGGAACCAAAACCAAGATTGAGCGCACTATATGGAGGTGCGAAATTGGGGTGATTCAACACGTTGAACATTTCGGCCCGGAACTGCAGCTTCAACGATTCGTGGATGGGAAAGTCCCGATGAACCGCGAAGTCCCACTGAGACGCGGGGAAACCTCGCAGTGCATTTCGTCCGAGACTCCCTTGGCGCAGTATGTTTCCGTTGGCATCCATCGGCGGAAAGCAGAACGGACCAACGCAGGACATATTCGGCCCGTCCGGGGTGTTATTGATGATCCTCCCTCCGGGATATTGTGGACCGTAGAGGTAAAAGGGAACTCCCGGAAGCACATCAGGTCTCACGTAAACAGGTTTTTCGGAAAACGATTGATTTGTGCTAATCGTTACGTCCACCGGTGGGGAGGAGTACGCTTTGATGATGCTCTGGAGCGACCATCCGCTCAATATGGCTCCAAGGAAGCGATTCGGCCTGTATGCCGGAATGCCGTAGGCCAGCGCAGCAGAAAACATGTTACGAATGTCGAATTTCGAAGGCCCGCGATCATCATTTATCCCTTGTCCGCCCTGGCCGAATACGGTCGAACCCGTATCAATGTTGTGCGCCAATGTGTAGGAAGCCAGTGCCTGAAGTCCGCGAGAAACCTGGCGTTGAAACTGAGCCTGGAGGGCGTTGTAACTGGAAGAGCCACCGTTGTCGAACAGCCCGATTCCGCCCGGGTAATTCGGGGGAGGAGAGTTGTAAGGAAATATTGTTTGGACCAGTCTTCTTCCTGCCGCACCAACATATGAAACCGTCGCCGCTTGCTGTTTCCCGAGTTCCTGCTGCAAGGCAACATTCCACTCAAGCGTGTAAGGTGTCTTATAGTGGGGATTGAATCCCAGCAGAAGTCCACTGTTGGAGGATCCAGGGGGCGCAATCGGGGGCGGTGCGGCGTAGGCGGGGGCGAGAGGGAAGGTACCACCCGTGGGTGGATATACTACGGGGAGTTGGCTGCCATCATAGTTGGCGTATCCAGTGTATGGATACGCATAGGCGACCAGGTTTCCGGCTGCGCCTGCAGCCAGGTCGTCGTAGACGCCGAACCCGCCTCGAAGCACGGTGGATGGTACGCCGTTTCTCTGCACGAGCTGGTACGCAATGCCTATGCGAGGCGAGAAATTTCCATAGTTGGTTTGGTAGGCTGGTGTCCCCGCTGGCGCTAACCCGATTTGCGATAGATCATTGGTATTGAAGTCTTGGACAGCCGGAAAAGGCGGACCGCCGATTGTTTTCGGCGGAAATTCGACACCCCATCGCAAGCCATAGGTTAGGGTCAGGCTTGGCTTGAGCTGCCATGTGTCTTGTGCAAAAAGGCTAAAGGTCCTGAACAGGAACGTTGCGGGAATGTTCTGGTTAATAAAAGCAAAGCCGACAATACCGGCCTCGGTGGTTGGATAATCATTGAACCCTGCATACTGAAAGTATTGGCTCGGAGCGAATCTCGGTGACAATCGGCGATAATCCACTCCGATCGCAAACCTGTGAAGACCCCTTTGAATTGCAGCATTGTCCACCAGTCCAATCTGGCGCTGGAGACTCTCTTCACCCGATCCAATGGCGAGGTATCCATTGCTAGTAAATCCCGCTTGAAAGCCAAAACCTGCGTTCTTCAAATCGTAGCCGTCGGGAAGTGGCGGGAGGGTTATGGGTGTGGCGCCGCCAAAATTGCTCGAAACCAGAGCGCCAGTGCTATCTAATCGACTGTAATTAAATCGAAAGTCATCGCTTATGGTCGAAGACAAGGACCAGGTCGTTCCCACAGTGAGT
>DATKMG010000442.1:0-5143 GCA_035541995.1 Terriglobia bacterium | reverse complement strand
TCATCAAAGGAGTGGACCATCGACTCGTTGCGGTGGTTGGTCCCTGTTCGATCCATGATCCCCAGTCTGCGCTGGAATATGGCGCCCTCCTGAAAGAACAATCTGCGAGACTCGCTGATGACCTGGTCATCATCATGCGAGTGTATTTTGAAAAGCCCAGAACCAGCGTCGGTTGGAAAGGTCTCATCAACGATCCCGGGCTTGATGGGAGTTTTGATATTAATAAAGGATTGCGTGTGGCTCGAAAATTACTGCTGGATCTGGCCCAGTTGGGACTGCCGGCAGGATCCGAATTCCTTGATACAATCACGCCGCAGTTTATCGCCGATTTGATCTCCTGGGGGGCTATTGGAGCGCGCACCACAGAAAGCCAGGTCCATCGAGAATTGGCTTCAGGTCTTTCCGTTCCGGTCGGTTTCAAGAACGGCACGGATGGCAATATCCAGATTGCCATCGATGCGATCCGAGCTGCCCTTCATCCTCATCATTTCCTCGGGGTGACAAAGCAGGGAATTGCAGCAGTGGTGGCCACCAAGGGGAATGATGCCTGTCATCTGATTTTGCGGGGTTCCCAAGCCCGTCCGAATTATGATGCCGAGAGCGTCCAATTTGCAGCCAGAGCCCTGAAAAAGGTTCACCTCAGTAACGGGATCATGGTGGACTGTAGTCACGGCAATAGTGACAGGGACTACCGGCGACAGCCCTTCGTAGCCCGGTCGGTTGCTGAGCAGATTCAACAGGGACCCACTCCAATTTGCGGCGTGATGATCGAAAGCCACCTGGTGGAGGGCAAGCAAAGCATTACGGCAGGGAAGCCTCTGGTCTATGGACTAAGTGTTACCGACGCGTGTCTCGGCTGGAAGGACACCCTTCCTCTCCTTGAATTGTTGGCCACTGCAGCACGTCGAAAGCGGAAGGCGAAGACCACCCGCTCGAGGTCCAGGAAGAAATGACGCAGTTTGCCGCCGTTAGCAGACCAGGCTTCAATTGACGAACCATTTACCGTGAACTTTGGACTCGAAGTCAGCTGTCTGGTTGACAGATTATTTGTAGATTGGTCCAGACTGCACCACCTCGAAGGCGCTGGCTGGGACAGTCTTCAACTGGTTCAGATCATTGTCGTCCCATCGGGAATCACTGCCTCCCGTAATGTACCAGTCGGATCCATTGTCAGCCAGTAGCATGCCGTATTTCTTTAGCGCCACCAGGATGACATGGGCGGTACCAGTGAAGTGGGTCAGGTCATAGTTGGCTTTCAGTCGAACCCGAAGCCCCATGGGTGGTAAATTGGGGTCAGTGGAACTGCTTGCATAGTGAGTGGCTGGATGAATGAAGGCTTTTTGGGTGTGAGCCACAGTGAACCTGACTGCATGCCTGATTTCGCCAGTTACCACCGCTTCGTCGTAGCGGACCAGTCCGGGAAGGATCGGAAGGCCGGCGGCATCTGCCGAAGTCCAATAATCGGGACGCAGATGGTTTGAGGTGAGATCAAAAATCGCTCCTGATCCGCATTGCCATCCCGGGCCAACGTAATAGGAACTATAGGTCTCATAGAGTTTGTGGTTGTCCTTATCGAGAACCAGAACGTGACGGTCTCCGCTAGAACTGGCACCTCCCTCAATGGGGGCATCGGGCGGAATAGGGTAGGGGCCCGGATCGCTTTCGTCTGCATAGTCAAAAACCACGGGCACTTTGGGCTGGGTTCCGGGAACTACGACAAAGGGGATGCCGTAATCCGGATTCGAACCAAAATCAGGATGAAGATACCTGGTACTACCGTTCATGCTCGCCATGTAATTGGCTGAATTGGGATCAACCGGGTCATTGGAAATATCCCGGTTCCAGGGGTTGTCAGGAGGGAAGATCGCGCAACCCTCAATTTGAGGTGAGGTGCTGCCTTGGCCGGGACAGGGCTGGATCCCCAGGATCACGTTGACCAATCGCTGAAGATCGAGCACATCTACCTTGCCGTCCTGATTGATATCAAAGCTGCTGGAGGTCGAAGAGGCCAGAATACCGTTGACCAACATCTGCAAATCCAAGACATTGGTCGTACCGTCCCCGTTGCAGTCGCAAGTCGATGCAAGACTCCAGCGGTACGTGCTGAAGAAGAACAATGCGATCAAGACAATTTGCCGGTTGCGCTTCATAGTATCCCCTTTAAGTGAAAAGGCAGTACCCCTAAACTACCAAACATTTTTGCTGCCATATTCAGAGGGGTTTTTGTGCAGGTTTTTCGTTACAGAATGAATAAGTTAGCCGAGTTGGAGGTTCCCCATACCCCTTAGGCAATAGGTGTGAATCGTTCTGACGGGGCGAATCGGTCCCCGTTAATACAAATTTGTAATAGCATTTGGAGGTGCATTATGAAACGCCGTAAGTGGTTGAAACAAGTCTCCGCAATGATTGGTGGTGCGACGATTTTTTCAAGATTGAGTGCAAAGTCGATGAACATAAAGACCAACTTAATCATTGATGCCCATTGTCATGCCGGGAAGGGTACCGAGATGTCCGCCCCGTGGACTACCTACGCTGACCCAAAGGTTACCCTGCAGCGAGCTATGGAAGCTGGTATTGATAAGACGATCATTTTTCCCATCAATAACCCGACATTTGAGAAGGCCAATCTCGAGATTGCAGAATTCGTCAAACAATACCCCGGGAAATTCATAGGGTTTGCTAAGCATGATCCAGTACGGGAGGCTGGCAAGATCAAGGAGTTATTGACGTATGAGGTTCGACAGTTGGGACTTAAGGGACTCAAGCTCCACCAATTGCCATCCAGAGAAGTCCTGGACACTGTTGCGGAATTTGGAATCCCTATCTTGTTCCACCCTGGCAGGGTGTCTGATTTTCACATGATTGCAAGTGAATATCCGCAGATCAATTTTATCGTGGCACACTTGGGGAGCTTTGCCTCCCAGGACTGGACCGAACATCTCCAAGCCATCGAGGTGGCCAGGCGCTACCCTAACGTGTACCTGGAGACGTCGTCAGTGGTGTTTTTCGAATACCTGGAAATGGCGGCTCGAGAGTTACCTGCCGAGAAGCTCATCTTCGGATCGGATGGGCCACTTGTTGACTCCCGAGTTGAATTGTACAAGATCCGCTTGCTGAAACTCCCCCCTGAAAAAGCGAGCAAAGTGCTCTCGGGGAATATTCTCAGGCTGCTTCCCAAAGAAGCATGAGCCTTTGCGAAAGAGGGAGTATCGATTGTCCTAACAAGTTGTTTTGCAGTGGGTCAGTCATGGGTGGGGCTCCGTCAGGAGTCCCCTGTTTGTAGAATAAGTAGGCCCAACAGCAATGAAATGGCATCTGCTTTGCTTCAAACATTCGACTCCTGACGGAGCCGAGTCCCACCTTAATTGATCGATTGTGTCATTTTTTTTGCACTTGCCTTGCAAATAGGGAAACTCTTTCCGGAGGTCAACATGCCCGCCACCGCAACGAAAGATCTATTGTTTTCCAATGCTCAATTGTTCGGCAACGGCCGATTATGCCAAGCGCTTGATTTGTCCTTATTCATCTTTGCGGTATTTCTTGCCCTGGCGTCTCCAGTCCTTTCTTCATCTACCATTCACGTTTGGGATAAGCAGGAACTGACATTCACTTCTACGCGATCATGGTCAAATCCATACACAGATGTCACAGTCTGGGTCGATCTTACCGGTCCTGATTTCCGAAAGAGACTTTACGGATTCTGGGATGGAGGCCGGACGTTCCGCATCAGGCTTCTGGCCCCCGCGCCGGGTGAGTGGACATGGAAGAGCGGCTCAGACCCTGTAGACGCCGGCCTTTCTGGTCAGCGTGGCGAATTTCGAGCAGTGCCTTGGAGTGAGGACGAAAAGCAAAAGAACCCGCTCCGTCGTGGTTTCCTCAGGGCGACAGCAAACCAGCATGCACTGGAGCAGGCGGATGGCACACCATTCTTTGTTATCGGAGATACCTGGTATTCCGCTGCGACCAACCGGTTTCGCTGGTATGACGATGATAGAGAACGTCCTCTAGGGCCGGAGGCAGGTTTCAAGGACTATCTAAGGTACCGAAAGACCCAGGGTTATAATGCCGTGGCCATCATTGCAGCCTTTCCAGCCTGGGCAACAGACGGGTTTCCCGTAGATCTGTTCATGAGTAATCCGGAGCGGACCTGTGTTCGGTCGGCCTGGACCGAATACGGCACCAAAAGCGCCAAGAACATGGAGAACGAAGGGGGGCGTGCGTTTCTGTTTCCGGGCAAAGTACCCGGGTTTGAGAAAGTCTTTCCTGACCTGGACCGCCTCAACCCGGAGTACTTCCGGTATATGGACAGGAAGATCGACTATCTCAACGAACAGGGTTTTATTCCCTTCATCGAGGTGGCACGCCGGGATACCGGACAGTGTTGGAAGAAGTACTATTCTTGGCCGCAGTCTTATGCTCGCTATATCCAGTATGTTTGGTCTCGGTACCAGGCGGACAATTGCGTGTTTAGCCCGATCCACTTCGATATCGACCGGGACACTATTCCAGCCAGCGATTATAACGATGCCGTTCAACTCGTGATGACAAAATTCGGAGCGCCGCCTTACGGTACCCTCTTGTCGGCCAACTCCAATCCCTCCACGCTGGTTAACTTCGGTGAGGACTCCTGGGTGACGTTGCACCAGATGGGGAACGAAAGAGAACATGACTGGTATTGGTATCTAACCGAGATCTTTCGTTCAGTACACCCGAAGCCGGCTCTAAATGGCGAACCTTATTATGCCGGATACAAGGACGAGTTCGGCCTCGGCAATGGCGGATACAAATATGGTGCTGAAGGAGGCTCAGACCGAGACAACCAGTTTGTCCGCTCAGCGATGTACGGGAGCTTCCTCTCCGGTGGTCTGGCGGGACATATTTACGGAGCCGAGGGTATCTGGGGAGCGGATACAGAACCAGCATCTCCGGTGAAGATGTGGGACGCATTTCAGTGGCGTTCTGGAGCTGAGATGCAACACCTGCGCACCTTTGCGTTTTCCATTGGCAGGCGTTTCCAGGACCTTGTACCTGACGCCGATCTCGTGTCGCCCAACAAGACCCATGTGATCCTCGGGTATGAAGGCTGGGCCTATTGTGCGCGCACACCCGATAAGAACTACTTCCTGGCTTACTTTGAGAAGGG
>DATKMG010000441.1:0-11175 GCA_035541995.1 Terriglobia bacterium | reverse complement strand
CGGGTGATGTCTCCGGAAGCTCGTCGCTCTCGTTGAGGAGCTTGGGGCTTGACCACTAGGGGATTCTCTTCATGAACACTGCGGCTTACTGAATCCAGCAATGTGCCGAAATCTTGATCCGAATTTGAGTGCTGCTTGGGTTGGAGTCCTGCCCTTGGGGACGCGGCAAAGGGGGAAACCGACAAAGGTTGCACCATCGAAAAAGCCTCGCATCAGGGATTGTCTTTTCCACCAGGCAATTCTTGCACGTCTTCATGCCTGAAATTCACTATCGCGAGTTCATCGAGCAACTTTTGCTCCAACTCTCTCGCTTCCCTTTCGTAGTGTGCGAGCTTCTTCTCCTTCAACTTGTCAACCACCTCTCGTCGGCGTTTGGCCTGAATCACTTTTTCCAGTTGTTGTGCCTTCTCCTTATCGAGCTGAGCGATGTGTAGGGTGAGTTGAATTACTTCCAATTCTAGTTTTTCGATATAGGCAACGAGATATCGGATCTTATCGATGTCGATGATTCCCTTTTGACATCCAACCACCATTTGTCGACAATCATCAATTTCATTCCGGAGCAGGTTCAGGCTATGTTGCGCCTGAAAAATTGCCTGGTTGATTTTTTGAAGCTTCTCCTGTTCCTTTTCTTCAAGGACTCTCCGATAATCCAAGACTGCCTCAAGGCTAAAACTGAATTTTCTCATTAGGAGAACAGATCCCCTAGTCCGCCGACAGCAGCATGATAGGTAACCTTTTCATTGTTGTTCTGTCGTAGGAAGCTGTTGATGGAATCAATCTTCTCGATTGATTTATCGATCTGAGGATTGCTGCCCTTGACATAGGCTCCGATGTTAATGAGGTCTTCAGCTTTTTTGTAAGTTGCGAGGAGTTCTCGTAGTCTTCCGGCGGCGGTTCGGTGTTTAACATCGGCAAGCTCGGGGAAAAGCCGGCTGGCACTGGATAGAATATCGATGCATGGGTAGTGGTTGCGACTAGCCAACTCACGGCTCAAAATGATATGCCCGTCCAAGATAGCTCTCACAGAGTCAGCAACTGGGTCATTCATGTCATCGCCTTCTACTAACACTGTGTAGAATCCTGTGATAGACCCTTTTCCGCGGAAATTGCCAGCTCGTTCCAAGAGTTTCGGCAGGAGAGCAAACACCGACGGGGTATAGCCTTTGGAAGCGGGAGGCTCTCCTGCTGCCAATCCTACTTCTCGTTGAGCCATGGCAAATCGGGTTACGGAATCCATAACCAACAGGACGTCTTTGCCCTGATCTTTAAAGTACTCCGCGATGGCTGTTGCTGTTAAAGCAGCACGAATCCGTACCAGTGGCGGATTGTCGGAGGTAGACACCACGACAACAGACCGGCGTAGTCCTTCTTCTCCCAGATCCTTTTCCACAAAACTGCGCAGTTCCCTACCTCTTTCCCCAACCAGGGAAATCACATTGATATCAGCGCTAGTGTATTTGGCCATCATTCCCAACAATGTACTCTTTCCCACTCCACTTCCGCCGAAGATTCCAACTCGCTGCCCCTTGCCGCAAGTCAGTATGCCATCGACCGCGCGGACTCCTGTTCCAAGGGGTTCCTGGATGTTCTCGCGCATTAGTGGGTTTTCCGGTTGACGGTGCAACGGGTACTCGTCACTGAATTCCAGCGGCCCCAGTTCATCTATGGGGTTTCCTAATCCGTCCAATACTCGCCCTAGCAACTTCGAGCCGACCTTGACTAAGGCAGGCTTGTTTCGTGCGACGATTTTATTGCCCAGTTTCACACCCTGGAGCCGCCCCAATGGCATTGACAACACCGTTTTTTCCTTGAATCCGATCACTTCAACCGCAGTGGATTCCTCAGACGACTCATCTACGATGTCACAGAGGTCACCCACTCTGACCGGGGGTCCTTGGGACTCTATAACCAAGCCGACAGCTTTGTTGATGGTTCCTACCATTTTTATAGATTCAGTGTGTTGAAGGCGAGAATGATAAGGGGAAAGATCGATCATTCGAAGAAACCCTTCTCAATTTCTCTAAACTGCTCCTCAACCCGGCCATCGATAATCCCAGACTCCGTTTCAATCAGGCATCCTCCGCGACTGATCAATGGGTCTTCGACTAGCTGGATGGCTTCGCTCAAGACGCTACCTCCTGCCCCATTGCGGAGGCGCAAAATTGACTGAACATCTCTGGGATTTAGCCGTACGGTCATAACCGATTCCTCGCCCAAGCGTTTCATGGCTACTTTCACCAGTGCCAGGATGATGTCTTCGTCGATGGTGACCTCTCGCTTGACTACCTTTCGGGCAATTTCAAGGGCTAACCGGACAACCTCTCGCTCCGATGCAGAAAGAACTTGTGTTCTTAAGTTGCCCAACTCCTCCAGTGTTAGGGCGTACTGCTTGAGCGAGGCCTCTACCATCTTTTCCCCAACTTCTTTCCCAGCCTTTTGCCCTTCGTTGAAGCCCCGCTCGTATGCCTCCTTTTCGATTTCCGCTGCTTGTAGTTGGGCCTTGCGGAGAAGAGCCTCTGCTTGTTCCTGCACCGAGTCTACAAGACCCTGCTCTTGTCCCTCCATTGACACCGGTGCATGAATCGGAGGAGAGTCAGTGAAAACAACGGGAGATTCAATCTTCTGGGGCGCGGGTTCGGCGGCCTCTGCGATCTCAAAACTAAAGGAGAGGATATTCTTGAGTTCTTCGCTGTTGCCCCTGATAATACGTGACGCCATAGGAATTAAACCACATACTCGTCCCCACCCCCACCACGGATGTTGACGAGCCCTTCTTCCTCCAATCTACGGATGATGTCGACTACCTCCTGCTGCGCTTTCTCGACATCCCGGACTCGAACGGGGCCAAGAGCCTCCATGTCCTCCTTCATCATCTCCACGGCGCGCTGAGACATGTTCTTGAATACATGGGCCTGGAGTTCTTCGTTGGTCCCCTTCAATGCAATAGTCAGTGTCTTCTTATCAACACGCTGGAGGATTTCGCGTATCCCAACGTTATCAATCAGCAAGACGTCTTCAAAGACCATCATGAGATTCCGAATAGCAACCGCCAGATCAGGGCTTTCGCTCTCGATCTTTTCCAGAATCGCTCGGCCATCAATCCGCTCCATCTTGTTCACCAATTCTGCAACTGCGCGGGTCCCGCCCATTGCTTCGCGACTATATGTGCCCAGCGATTTGAGTTTCTGGTCCAGGATGAGCGAAATCCGCTTGATTACTTCGGGAGAGATTTCTCCCAAGTTGGCCATGCGTATCGCGATATCCGGCCGGACATCTTCCGGCAATGATGCCAGCAATTCTGCCCCCTGGGAGGGGTCGAGGTGGGCCAGAATCAATGCGATAGTCTGAGGGTGTTCATTTTGAATGAATCTCGACAGCTGGTGGGGGTCAGCCTTTTCGAGGGCATTGAAACCGACTGAACTTTCGATCGATTTGGTAACGCGATCAATGACCCGCCTAGCTCCGTCCTGTCCCAGTGCCTTCTGGAGGACCTTCTTGGTGAAATCCATTCCTCCCGATGACATATACTGGCGGGCCAATACCATGTTGTGGAACTCTTCTAAAACACTCTCGCCTAAATCCGGGGGAACCTTGTTCAGGACAGACATCTCGCGGCTGATACTCTCGACCTCATCCTCCCAAAAGTACTTCATAAGATGGCTGCAAACCTCTTCACCCAGAAGAACGAGGAGAGTTGCGGCTTTCCGGCATCCTTTGACATTTTCAACAGCAGTGTTAGGCACCATCCTCCTCCGTCAGCCATACCCGGATCAGAGCTGCCACGTTTTCGGGCTCACGTTGTACAAACTCTTGGATCCGCTGTTTCAAAATGTCGGATTTGCGAACGTTCATTTCGGGCAAAGCCGGCACGTTCTCTCCAGCCCCAAGAGCGGCCTCCAGTTCCTTGACCGTCTTCGGAGCTTCCAGAGCCAATGGGCCCGGTTCAGCTCCCTCAGCAATCTGTCCCATCTCCCCTTCCTGAGGCCGCAACACTTCTTGCACGGGAGCCAGTACCTTTTTGGAGATGGGCCGTATTAGCAGAATGTACACCAAGAGAAAGAGCAGAAGGAGGGAGGTGTACTTGATGGCAGGCTGAAGCAAGTCGCGCCACTTTTCGTAGAAAGTCGGTTTCACTTCTTCAGTATCCAACGGGGTGTCGAAAGCGATGTTCTCAACCGTCAGCACATCACCTCGCTTGGAGTCAATTCCCAGTGCTGCGGTAACCAGGTCCTTAATTTTCTTCAGTTCCTCAGGATTCCGAGAGATCATTTTTTTAGTGGTCTTGCCATCGGCCCCTTTTTCGAGCTTGACGGCATCATCCACGATGATGGCCACAGACAGCCGTTTAATATCTCCAAATGGTTCGATTGTGTGCCGAATCAACTTGCTCACTTCATAATTCGTGAGTTCGTTGGTCTTCGTGAAGGAGTTGGAACCACGAACTGTGATGGGGGTGACATTCGGCGGAGGAGTGGCCTGATTAGACTTGGTTCCGGGGACGCCTGCTGCAGCATTCGCATTGGCGGGTTCGCTTCGCTCTTGGGACTTCTGCTGGCTACGGATGGCAGTTGCCTGGGGATCGTACTTCTCCTCGGTTTGTTCGGTGCGACTGAAGTCCAAGCTCACTGAGGTGTCGGCTTTCACTTTTCCCGGCCCGACAATTGGTTCCAACATATTGACGATCTTGGTCGTGAATTCCTTTTCGGCTCTCGACTTCATCTCGAGCTGGCCGTTCGTCAGGGCTTCATCGGGAGTGCTCTGCTTGGCCGACAACAAACGCCCCGATGCGTCGACAACCGTGACGTTCTGAGGAGTCAGCCCTTCGACCGCGCTAGATACCAAATGCACGATGCCTGATACCATGGTTTCATTCAGTTGTTTGCCTGCATTTAGTTTTAAGACCACGGAGGCCTTGGTTGGCTCGGCTCTTTCCTGGAAAAGTGATTCCTTAGGCAGTACGAGATGAACACGAACTTCGGCCACCTCTTTGAGAGAGAGAATGGTCCGTGCCAGTTCACCTTCCAATGCCCGTTTGTAACTGACCTTTTCCAGGAATTCAGTCATTCCCAGGTTGGTCTTGTCAAAAATCTCAAATCCGATTTTCCCGCTTTGGGGCAGGCCTTCACTCGCCAGCTGGATCCGCAATTCGTCCACACGACTGGCCGGGACCTTGATGGCCTTTCCTCCATCCTGCAGTTGAAAGGGGACTTTCAGCTCCTTCAGCTTGGTGATGACAGTGTTGGCCTCTTCTGCATTGAGGCTTGAATAGAGAGTCTGATATTCCTCCTGGTTCATGACAAAGACCAGGTAAGACACACCGCACAGAACCAGAAGCCCTAAGATAGCAATGCTGACCTTTTGATTGAGGGTCAGGGTGGAATTCAGCCGATTCAGCTGGCTCAAGATAGAGTTTGGCTCGCTAGCCATCTAAGGTCCTCAAACCGGCATCCTCATGATTTCCTGGTAGGCGTTGACCAATTTGTTGCGAACCTGCATCATCATCTGAAATGAGATTTCCGCTTTTTGGGCCGCAATCATGACGGTGTGGACATCCTTGACTTCACCGGTCATGAGCTTCCGGGCTTCCTCACCCGCCTCTTTCTGAATGTCACTTACCTCTTTAATCGCATTCTCCAACACCTCGCCGAAACTCGGACCCTTGGGTTCGGCTGGCAAAGGCTTGACCTCAGCCGGTTTGTTAATGATTATCGGAGGGGTGAATCCCAATGGGTTAACGGTATTGTTACTCATCGGCCGATCTCCAGGGACTTCTGTACCATTTGCTTGATTGTGTTGATGGATTGAACATTGGCTTCAAATGATCTCGTGGCAGAAATCATATTGATCATTTCTTCTATGGGATTCACATTGGGCATGAGAACATACCCTTCGGCATCCGCGTCAGGATGAGAGGGATCGTACTTCTTGATAGAGGGAGTCTCGTCCTCGTAGATTCCTGTAACCTCTACGCTCGCTTCCCCAGAATTTCCGAGGGCTGAATTGAGGGTCGAATTGAACGATTCATTGATTGGGGTCGCCTCGAATACCAGGTCCTTTCGCCTATAAGGACCCCCTTCAACCGTCCGAGTCGTGTTGGCATTCGCAAGGTTACTGGAAATGACTTCCAATCGTTTCCGTTGAGCGTTGAGACCTGATGCACTGATGTCTATAGCGGAGAGTAAACCCATCCCCCCTACCTCCCTTCCATGATCGCTGTCTTCAACCAGCGAAACTTGATGGAAATGAGCTGTGCGACTGCCGAGAATTTAAGAGTATTTGTGGCCATCTCAGCCATCTCCCGATCGATACTTACATTATTCAGATCATTGCGGAGTGTAAGGCCTTCCACTTCCTTCGGAGCCCCAGCGACACTTCCCCCCCTGTCAACGTTGGTCGATTGGTGTCGAGTGTTTGTCACTTCCATGCAGAGGTCCCCTTGCCCCATAGCCGATTGCAATTCCCGTTCGAAATCGATGTCAACAGCCTTGTAACCCGGCGTGTCGACGTTGGCTAAATTGCCCGAAATCAAAGCATGACGGCGGGTTGAAAGATCCATCGCCCGCTCCATCATGATCGAGGAGGCATCGTCGGAAAATATTCTGGTCATGAAAACTCCTGCTCCAAGAACATCAATTCTCTCCAGAGGAACATGCAAGACCTTGGCCAAAAGGAGATCGATCCTTTCGCCACCATCAGCCGCTCGTTGCCAGAGTTTCGAGACCGGGGCACCGAAAAGAAAACACAGGGCTTGCCGAAAAAGTCGAGATTCGCATTAGATTGAATTGGGCCGGTATGTTTACCCTTCCAAACTTTGTACCCGGCAAAATCAGCCTAGTTCGCTGATAGGTTTGAATTGTGCTCGGTCATCCGGTACTCCCTCAGCTTGTTCCGCAAGGTGCGCAGCGAAATACCAAGCAATTGTGCCGCTCGAGTTCGATTGCCCCCGGTCTCTTCAAGGGTCAATTGGATGAGTCTCTTCTCCATTTCGCTGACCGAAAAGCCTGCCTTCAATAGGAGTTTTTGGGAAATCGACTCTTCCGACTTCACGCTATCGGACCCGTCCGGATCGTGCCCATTCACTGCCAATCCCATTTCTTCGAGCTTGTCGTCAGTCCTTGGGTCATCGGGCTGTGGTAGGAACAGATCCTGGGGATAAATCGTAGGATTCCTGGCTAGGGCACTGGCACGTTGAAGAACATTCTCGAGTTCTCGGACGTTCCCAGGCCAATCGTATCTCAATAACAACTCCAGGGCCGGGGCAGCAAGTTGGATCTTTTGCTGTCGACTCTCTTGGCCATACTTTTCGCAGAAATGATCAGCCAATAAGGGGATGTCCCCGCGACGTTTCCGAAGCGGCGGAATGGTCAATGGGATCACATTAAGACGGTAGAAGAGGTCTTCTCGAAAAATTCCTTCCCCAATTAGTCGCTTCAAATCCTTGTTGGTTGTGGCGATCACACGAACATCCACCGGGATTGGGTGTTTTCCTCCAATCCGATCTACTTCCTGCTCTTGGAGAACTCGGAGGAGCTTAGCCTGGAGCAAAGGGGCCATTTCTCCGATCTCATCCAATAACAATGTTCCTCCCTGAGCGAGTTCAAACTTCCCAGGTTTCTGTCCAATTGCACCCGTGAATGCGCCCTTTTCAAAGCCGAAGAGTTCAGACTCCAGCAGATTATCGGGCAGTGCTGCGCAATTCACAGCCACGAACGGGGCCTCATTGCGCGGGCTGAATTGATGAATGCATCGGGCGATCAGCTCTTTCCCGGTCCCGCTCTCTGCCTGGATCAATATCGTGGCCTTCCCTCTGGCTGCCTGCTCGGCCAATTCCAGCATAGCCAGCATGTCGGGATCCTGGGTGATGATCGAGAAACTGCTGTGTGCCTTATGAACCTTCAGGAAACTCTCGTTCTTTTGGATGGCCCGGCGAACAATGCCTTGAAGATCCATAGCTGAAAACGGCTTCAGCAGGTAATCAAAGGCTCCAAGTTTCATGGCCTCGACTGCATTGTTGACCGTTCCATATGCAGTTACGAGGACCACCTGGGTTCTTGGAGAGACACTCTTGACCTCGCGCAGCAGGTCCAGTCCTGTGACCTGTGGCATCCGTAAATCGGTGATCACCAGGCGAAATTGAGAATCCTTCAGTCTCTGTAGAGCTTCGACGCCGCTCCCTGCGGTGGCAATTGAGTATCCCTCGCGCCGGATGGTCTCATTCATGGCAATAAGCATTTGAGGCTCATCATCAACGATTAATACATCCTGGCTCAACATGGTTCACTCCTTGCAAGCGGCAGGCATACCGTGAAGCAGGTTCCCTTTCCGGACTCGCTTCGAGCTTCCACACGGCCTCCGTGCTTTTCCACTATTTGGTACACCAGTGACAATCCCAACCCGGTCCCTTTTTCATTGGTTGTGAAGAAGGGGTCAAAGATCCGGTCGATGTTTTCCGGAGCGATCCCAATTCCTGAATCTTCCACCGCTATTTCCACCCATCCGGAAGATTGTTGCCGAGTGCGAACGTTGAGGTTTCCTTCCTCAGGCATAGCCTGCAAGGCATTCATGAAGAGATTCATCAGCATTTGTCTGAGCATTTCAGGATCCCCGTCCAAGCTGACGAATTCCTGGAGACTCTCGCATCTGACCTGGATCCTTCTCTGGGCAAAAACCGGCTCCACAAATGACAGGGTAGTCTCAATGAGTTCCCCGAGATCGAAATGACGGATCTGCAACTTTGATGGCCGGGCAAAGGAGAGCATATTGGACACAATCGTATTTAAGAACCGGATCCCAGTGCTGATCTGATCAGCCCATGCCCTCGTGTCAGTCCCAGGTTGCAGTTCCGACTTTAGAAGTGAAGCAAACAATTCAATACTGCCCAGGGGATTACGAATTTCATGAGCCAGTTGCACCGCCATCTCCCCCATCGCTTGGAGCCGCTGTGCCCGTTGCGTTTGATGTTCCAGCTCTTTGAGTCGGGTGATGTCCTTAAGGATGATGGTGGTTCCAGAGCATTTTCCTTTGGGGTCAATCACAGGCGATCGGGATACCATGAAAAACCTGGAATTCCCTTCAGCGCTGGCCACCTCCAGTTCCAAGTCTTCAGTCATTACCGCCGAGGCTTGTAGAGACTCTCTAATCCACGTGCGCAATTTGTCCGGTAGCGGTAGAGATTCTGACGGTTGAGTCGTGACCCAAGTTGACTGGGGCAATCCTAACATGCGACTTGCCGCCGGATTACAGACAGTCAACATTCCTTCAGGATTAACTACGAGTACTCCATTGCTGAGGCTCTCCAGAATACTGCTGAGATAATTTTGAATTTTCTCTTTCGCTTCGAGACTCTTGATGAGCTCGGTGTTGGCGCATTCCAGTTCGGAAGAAAGACGGCGGGCTTCGGACTGCAACTCTAAATATGAATTCTGAAGAGAGGCAGAGGCACTAGTGAAAAGATCAAACGCCCGCAGAAGCTTTTCGTAGTTGGGGTGGAGGGCCTCGGTTTGGGTCTCTAGGGGTTGGGTCACACTTTGCTTCCTTGCGTTCGACGACGGATGTCCTGTAAAACAGATAAACGACAAATCCACCCGTTATTCACAGCACTCCAACCTCAATATGAGCAGATCCACTTCCAAAGGATGGACGTGAGGAAGGGTGGTTCTTGTCCAGATATCCCTTTGATCATCAACAAAAATGGATCCGAAATACACTCCGGAGCCTCTGAATGGACCAAGACACTGTCAAAAGCCTGACCAGCATCGGCATGATTTTCTTAGGTCTAATGGACAATTTGAACTCATCCTTAACTAATCGCTGTTCCATTAGGAGGGGGGGGTAAGAGTTGGTTCGGGCGCTCGAAACGCTCGAAGTAAAGGGATATCCGCGACAGGAGGTTTAGGCAATCGTTGATCTTCTTGGAATTGTCCTCCAATTTCTCATTGGTTTCTGCAATGAAGCGATCGAGTTTGGACCTGTTATCTTTGAGCAAGTCAAGCCGCGAATATAGGGACTGTACCCGCTCCGCTAACCGGCGGTTCTCCTCAATGAGCCGGTTCCGCTCGCAGATTTTACTCAATACAATTTCGATTTCAACCAGCTTAAAGGGCTTGGTAATATAGTCAAAAGCCCCTTCATCCATGGATTCTATTGCTGACTCCAACGATGCATAGCCTGTCATGATGACAACTTGTGATTCCTCATTCCGCTTTCTGGCGGCGCGAAGGACTTCCAACCCGCCCTTTAGGGGGAGTACCAGGTCCGTAAGGACGATGTCGAATCCTTCTTTGTCTTGCTCTATCACGATCAAAGCCTCAGCACCGTCTCTGCAGGATGTCACTCTCATCCCCTTTTCACCCAGGTACTCCTTAAGTAACGCCCGAAGGGCTTCGTCATCGTCGACTAATAAAATCCTCTTGTTTTCTATTTTTAGATTGTTGCTCACACGTTTCCTTGAGAATGCACTAAGTTGGATCTGACTAACGTATGAATTTCGATCCCTTATCCCGGCCTTGGTATCGAGAGAGAATTCCGAAAACTTTAATGGAAATTAAATAGCGGTAATTTCCGTCGTCGGAGGTGACGAAACGTTGAAGGGGGTGACATCCCTCGCTTCCCTGCCTCGATGTCACTTTCGGGTCAAGATCATTAGAGAGTCTTGCAGATCGATAGAGCGGGAGCGAATTGGAGAGAGTCACAAAATGGTCCATAGCCAAAAATGGTGGAGCTTCACCAAAGCCGTCGTAGCTCTCTTGCCCATCATGTTTGCCAGCGGTTGTAGCTTTTTGTCCACGGACGCCGATGATGCGCGAGCTAAAGACTATGTAAAGCTGCTGTCAGTCAAACGGGTGGAGTCTTACTACCACGTGGAGCCGAAAACCAAGGCCTCGTATCCTCTAGTTCGCGGGGAGATAAGCAATCTCGGCAGTGAATCTTTGGAAGTTGTCGAATTCAATGTGAAGTTCAAAGATTTGTCCAACCGGGTCATTTACGAGGAAAAAGCCTATCCGGTGTTCTTATCGGAATATTCCAGTGCCTCTCCCCAGTCGCCATTAGTACCGGGACAAACAATGAAATTTGCATTGAAATTTCCAAGTTGTCCTCCAGAGTGGAAACCCGGTCAGCTTGACATAGAGATTAGCAAACTGGTCTTTAAGAAACATTAATCATAGCGGCCAC
>DATKMG010000440.1:0-16960 GCA_035541995.1 Terriglobia bacterium | reverse complement strand
ACTCCTGACGTATGCTTACCTCCTTGGTCCCAAGGAGTAAATACAAATAGCCAGGATGGAACGATCCCAACCTCCAAGTCTCGGCACAAAGTGGTAATGTTGTCGTTAACCTCAATTATGATTTAACCACAGAGACACAGAGGGCACAGGGAAGAACCCACCTGAAATCTCGAGTTCATGACAGGCCTGGATATCGGAGACTCTCTCCTTGCTGTCGCTGATCCTGCAAGCAGGGTCTAAACCCAGTTCCCGTGATTTTTGACTCTGTGTCCTCCGTGCCTTTGTGGTGAGAAATCCCAATCAGTCGGGAGAGGACAGGTCAGTCCTCAGCCTCATGCCGGAAGAGGCGGTGCCCGGCAATTTGGGCCCGAGCTCTTGATCCATCACCTTGAGCAACTCACGGGTCATCCGGTCATCGATGTCGGTTGAATGCAGGATGTCCACCGGGTATTGAATCACGGCTTCAAGGGTGGAGGAAGTGAGACGAAGCCGGCTTCTTGGCCCCAGGGAACCCACCGGTGTCGATCTCAGAGTCCTCTCCAGTTGCCTGTGTTGCTGTTCCATCTGTTCTCTGTACTCAGAGAAAACCGCATCGACAGCCTTTCGCAAGTGCTCTTCAGCGAATGCATAGTCTGTGCCAGGAGGCATCGTCAATGTAATCTCGTGCCAGACGAAATTGGTGCCCGGGATCTGCTTAAAAAGGCCCGCGGTTGATAAGAACACGATTGAGTTCGAGAACGCAACCACTCGGCCGCTCGGGGTCTTCCCCCCACCAGTGACCAACTCGAGCAGATGGAACCGCACAAGCCCGATATCCACGACTTCGCCAGTCACGCCAGCCACTTGCACCCGGTCTCCCACCCTGATGCCAAATTTTCCAATCAGAAAGAAGTAGCCAACAATTGAAAGAATTACATTCTGAAGCGCCACAGCCAGCCCTGCCGTCATCAGCCCGGCAAAGGTGGCCACGGACCCAAGTTCACTGGCAAAAGAAAAAATTAGTACGATCCCAATCAAGCACCAGAACACAATCTTCCGCAACAGCAGGAACTGGTAGCGGCGGCGGACATCGTGAACCAACCGAAAGATAGCGCGTCTCCACAGTTCGGCGGCCCCGCTGATCGTCGCCAGGAGTACTAAGAGAAGAAGAATTCTGACGAGCAGGCTCCTGAATTCAGCTTTGTATCGGCTCCCAATCATGCTCTGCCAGGAGGTGAGATTCCGTTTGTAGACGCCGAGCAGGATCCCCTGTTTGCTCAATGGAAGAACCGCCGCGGAAGTCTGCTTGAACTGAGCAGTCAACCCATCAAATTCCTTTTTCGCCTGAGCCAGTTCGGTCTGGTCTCCCGAATCAGCTTGCTTGGCCAGTTCGTCACTGCGCCTGGACATTCCTCTGAGTTTGTCTACTAAGGGGGACCGGAGTGCCTTGTTTTTTTGGGCCAAAGAATCGGTGAGTTGAATCGAATAACCAAGAGTACGGATGTTTCGAGACAGGAGGAACAGATCCGAAGCCAGACTCCAAACGCCCGAGGACTCCGGCTTCCGCGTTCCCGCCGCGAGAACCGGCATAGGTTGCTGATAACTGGAAGGTGCCGGCTCTTGCTTGGTCGAGGGTTTAGGCAAGGCTGCTGGAATGGACCTGGCCAAGGCTTCGATTTTCTCCCGCAGCCCGCTCGCCCCCAACCCGTTGGCGCTCGACCCGCCAACGAAATCGAGCATGGTGCGGATGGCATCTTTTCTGGCCACGAGCAGGTCGAGTTCGCTCTGCGTCTCTGCGATTTGCGATTGCAGGGCCCGACGCCGATTCCCAGTCGCAGAGACTAACTTCTGACGAAGTGATTCCAATTCCGCTCGGGTTTCCCGATCTTTCCCTTCCAATGTGGCAGACATTTTAAGGAGTGACTGAAACCGCGATGAATCGGTGTCTTGATTTCCCGTCAAGGTCGAGCTAGCCGGTTTTTCTATCGTCCCGGCTTCTGTTCTGGCGAACTCGAAAGCAAGCCATGCTACTTCACCGGCCACCTGCTGATTCTCATTAACGATTAGCGCTTCCTCAGGTTCCATTGCCATCTGCCGCTGGGAATCCAGTTGGCGATACCAGTCTATTGTTTGGTTGAGGAATAGAATGAGGTCCGTTGGACTGGGATCTCCCTGGGACGCATTCTGCGAAAACCCAACTCCGGACATGGTGAGCAGGATCGTTAAGGCGAGCGCCAGGGATATGTTTGGATAAGAGTGCATCATGACCTTCTCAAGCTCGCCACGGCCAATGAAAATGTGCCCGATTCCCCCTTTGAAGGGGGCTGAAGCCTTCAGAAGGCTTCAGGGGATGTCGCTGCTCCGGTCTGGCCGACATTCTCGTTATAGGGACAACCCCCCGGCAGCAAAGAGGCTGCCGACCCCCTTTACTAAGGGGATTTTCATAAGAGGAAAACCAATATTATCGCAAAGAACAAAACCCACCGAATCACAAAATGGGACTATTTTTCAGGTGGACGATCCTGGCGCGGCTCACCGCGCTGTTGCTTCTGTCGCTGCTTTGCTTCCTGCTGTTGCGCTTTCTGCCGTTCTTGCCGTTGCTTTTGCTCTAGCTTCTGGACTTCCTGTGCTTGTTTTTGCTGGAGCTTCTGGTGTTCCTGTTGCTGGCGCTGATTCTCAGCCTGAATCTGCGCTTTTTCCATTTGTTGCTGGTGTTTTTGTTCTAGCTTCTGGTTTTGCTGCTCCTGTTGTTGCTGCAGTTGCTGCAGTTTCTGCTGTTGTTGCTGCTCGATCGCCGTAGTATGGGTACTTTGAATCGGTTGGGCCGAGGGCGGCCGGTCTGTTCGGATGCGCGGAGTCTGCGGCACCTGTTGAGCGGGTTGGTTGGGCGTTGCTTGCGGAGCAGCCATGGGTCTGCTCGGTTGTCCAGATTGGCCCCGGTTAGTCCGAGCGGCGGCTTCGATCGGCACCGGCGTTGTTGCGGGCTTTGCCACTCTCACAGCCGCAACAGCCTGCGTGCGCTGGGTTTCAAGGCGTTGCATGTCCTGGCGCCCCAAGGGCCGCCCTCCATTGGATTTGATGGCTTGTTCCTGTCTGGCAAAAGCCACCGGCGCCGGCGGAGGTGCAGTCTTGGCCACGACGGTGCGAGTCTGGACGGAGAGAGGCGGCTTGACCGTTGTCGGCGAAGCAACTCCCAGAACGCTTCTCTGCTGAGGAACCACCCCTGCGTTGGCGCTGATCTGCGCCTGCACAACCTGCCTTTCGTCTATTCTGACCATGTTGGAGTGAACGGATTGCCCCGTGGCGAATGCTGTCTGGGATGTGGCGGTCACGGCCCCCGGCGCACTCCGGTTTACATATTTGATGTTCGTGAGGCTGGTGTTGTTGGTCGTGTAGTTGTTATAGACATTAGTGACGTAGGTATTGTTCACCGTCGTGTTGGTCACGTTGACATTTGTCACGTAGGTTCGGCTCACCCGATACGGCGGAACGTAGACCTCACGCGGTCCAAGTGGAAACCACGCAACCCCCGGCCCAATGCCGACACCCACACCGAAGTGCGGCCCACCGACCCATGCGACCAGCGCCGGTGCGTAAACCGGGCGCACAACGGCAACAGGCCCGGGGCACCAACCCCACCCTCCACCCACATAGACCCAGCGGCCATAATGGAATGGAGCGAAGCCCCATGGAGCGTCGTCCACCCAGGTCCACCCCCACGGCGATATCCAGACCCAGTGCCCGTAGCGATAGGGGGCCCAACCCACAGCAACACCCATGGGTACCCAGACAGGGCCATAATCGGGCACGACACGCCATCGGCCGTGGTCATCGAGATCTTCGTAACCGACCACGTCTGGAGAAACGTAATGAAGAGAGGCAGCGTGGGCCTCGCGATTGTCACGGTCCCGGCACCAGCGATCGAATTCATCAAAGTCGCCAACTCTGTCGAGGTCGGCGGTGAGTTGGTCGGTTCCTGTAAACCTGGCTTGTTGATTGGAATGCACCGTGAAAGCCTGCCCCCCGCCCGTCACCTCGCCTTCGCCGTTGCGGACCAAGACGACCGTCGTATCGCCTGTTTCATTGACCTCAAGACGGTAGTCACCCGGCCGAAGAAGACTGAAGGCAAGGTTCGGTGTGTCCACTTCGACCGTTTCGTCCGGGTCGAGGTTTCGCAAGTGGATGCTGAGGATGCCTTCGCTGAGTTGGATCTGGGCAATAGTGTCGGTCAGGTTCAAGAAAGAGAATCCGGTTTCACCCCCTAGACGAATCGCCGCCGGCCCGGTGTGCAGCTCAGCCCGAGCCCCTTTGTCTGTCCAGAGCCTGTCCCCGGTCGTGATGGGCCGGTTCACGACCGCCGCCACCCAATCCTCGGTCCCCGCCGGTTGGAAGGAAACCGAGCCGTGCGTGTAACCCAGGCGAGCCGCGCGACCCGGAGGATCATCCTCATTGGCCAAAGCCCTCTGTGGCACACAGAGCCCAAGTCCTGAAGCCAAGGTGAGCACGCTTAATGTCTTCAATAGCTTTATCATGGCATTTTCCTCCTCAGTTCTTCAGACCCTCTCCACATCCCGTCATTCAACACACATCAGTTCAGATCTCTCCCTGCCCCGTTCCATCAAAAATCATTGGAGCATCTTCCCTGCCTTTGCAGAAAGATGATCTCAGAAAACACGGTCTCGGTGGCACATTATTCATTCAACACTTGATGAATCAAAGATCTGCATATCCTGCCCGGCCGCTGAACCAAGTGGGTTCCACACCGATTGGATCTTGTTCCGGAGCCTGTCCCAATCGATCTACTATGTGATTCTTACATATTCGGTTTTCCTCCGAACACCTTTAATGAATTCCCAGATCGCTGTAAAGGGTATTGCTGTTTCAGAATTACCCTTTCAGCCCGTCGGGTGGTTAGAACATTGTTGTCCCGAGACTGTTGTAGATCGCTCAATTACAAAGATGCCGGTTTGATCCCCCTGACGAGGGTCTAACTGGCATCTTCAAAAATCCTTCGAGTTGCGAAGTCGTTTAACCCAGAGGTTACTTTGTTTCAGCAGGCTTCTCCGTTGTCTTCGGGGCCTTGGTGGTCTTCGCCTTGTGATGATGGGACGTTTTCTTGGTGTCAGTCTTCTTTGTCTCGCTCTTTGGTGCGTCTTGAGCCTGAGCAAAAGTGGCCATGCTGAGCGAAAGGCCAACCACCGCGGAAAACAAGATAGAGAGTAGCTTCTTCATTTGGAAATCCTCCTTTTAAGTTTAGATCCTGCACGACTTTCTCAATTGCAGTCGAGTGGCCAAAGGGCTCAGACAGCATCTTAAGCATGTAAATCGCTTGTTTTGAGCTTGATGGCGGATTCACCGCGGAGGGCTAATCAGGGTCTTTTTCCATGAGGATTGAGACAATTCAGAATAGGGTTGAAACCATCATCTCTAAACTGTTGATAGCGAGCACGTTGCGGGGCTGTGACAATTTATCAGGTGTGGCATATTGTCATACTCCTGATTACTTGTGGACAATCGGGCTTTCCAACAACAGCACCCAGTCGTCGTCGCCGGCACTGTTAGTTCCGGGAGTTGAGAATTGCCGAAAAGGAGTGTTCGGAAATGGAGATCCAACGATGCTTTTGAAAATCCCTTTGGTGGGATCGTACCATCGAGCTGTCACAGAGGCCGAAAACTTGGACACTTCATTTTGCCAAGGTAATCACTGCAACAGACTGCGGCTGCAGAGTGACACGGGTTTCTTTCAGTTCTACAGACGCCGGTGGATCAAAGCCGGTCGTTGGATCGACAAATTCCATTTTTGAGCCGGCAACTCTCGGGATCGAGACTGTGATCGGGTGGTTCCTCTTGTTCACAAGGAGGATCTTGCGTTGTTCTTGAGGTGTGACAAAAGCCTGCGCCAGTACGACCTGTTCCGGATGGCTGGTTTCGACCAGATTATCTCCGGGACCGAAGTGAGTGCGTAGCAGCTTGACCACCCAGTACCGTGCATTCGGCTTTCCGGTTTCCCAATCGACCAGCGTTGCCCCAGCGAACTGGCCGGGATAGTCGATCAATTCCGCCGCCGCAATGATGTCGACGCCCACTCGTACGAGTTGTGGGTAGAGGTAGGCAAACATGGAGCCGCTGAGCGTCCAGTAGGAGAGTGGAATCCGTGGATCTTTGCTGAGTGTGTCAGGAGTGAAGGAACCGAGTTCGTTGACGTAAGTCCGGGTCGCTGGTGACAATCGCTGGCGGAGAGTCTCAATGTAACGGACGGTTGACAGAAATCGGTCCGCCATTTTGAAAAAGGTATATTGCTGGATCTCGGGCGTCTCATCCAGATCCGGAGCGGCATAGAAGTGGTACGAAACTAAATCCAAAGGGATGCCGGACTGATGGTTCTTTTGGTCCAGAAAGTATTCGATGTATTCCGGGCGGTCGCTCGGCCCAGCCAGAGCAAGACCGCTGAACTTCATGTCGGGGTCCAGGCTACTCAAATCGGCGACAACTGCGTCGTACACGGCCGTATATTGCTGGGGGGACAGCTCGTGCTCCAAATCGATCTCATTCAGCACTTCCCAGTAGGCCACCTTAAAGCGGTGTCCGGAATCATGCCACTTGCCGCACTCGTCATGAAAACCCCCCTTCATGTACCAACTCGCCAGTCGATGGTAATAGTCCACCACTTCCTTCAGGGAAGGATCGCGAAACCTGTTTCCTCCCCCATAATTCCAGGTGATTTCGTCTGGATCTGTCGGATAGGGCACGGGCTTTTCGGTCTGGAACATCCACTGGGGAAGAGTTGAAAAGCTCAGCATGACCGGGCGTCCTTCAGCAGCAGTGAAGAAGTCCAGCACGATCGGATCAATCAATGAGAAATCCCAGGATGTCTTACCATCCCTGGGCGGTTCCAGCTCGGCCACACTCAGGCGCGGGTAAGGGTACCAAGGTTGCAGGCGCGCATAGTCGACCTTCATGTTGCGAAGCGCGCCATAGATCTGGTCGTGAATGGGAGAACTGCGGCGCATGGGAGGCTCAGGACAAACCTGGATGGAGAGCGAAGTCCGCGAGCGCGCAACCACCTTGTTCCAATCTACTGTGATCGTGTGATCAGGTTCGGCTGTAAGGGATAAAATCGGCACCAATAAAATAAGAAAGAGTGGCTTCTTCACGATCCAGTTCCTTTCAATTCTTGGGTGAAGACTTTCATGAGCATCATACAATGTGATCTCAAGGGCGACTGACGCCAGGCGCTTTTGAGAAATCGTATAGGAAAATCCCATATCCGACCCCGGCGGGATCTTTGGATTTGCCCATCTGAAATGCCATGAAGCGGCCATCATCGCTGATCACGGGATTGGAAGCCTTATAGCCCGCGAAGTCGCTGAAATAGGTCAGGCGCTCCAGGGAACCGCTTCCATCTAGCCTGAGTTTCCAAAGATCGACATGGCCGGAACCCAGCCGGTTCTGGTGGTCGCATTCCACGAGGCTGTATTCCCCATCAGGGTAGATACCTTCCGGCTCGTCATACTGGTCCGGAGCATTGGAATAATTCACTACCTTCCCTGTCTTCAGGTTGATTCCGCACACTTCAGTCCCCTGGTAATCGTAGGCGCTGAAGGTGAGCTCTTCTTCCTTGGGAGGGCGAAAATTCTGAGTCTCAAGGGTGCATTTGAAAGAGAGGGAACGGCTATCGAGAACTAGCCGTTGGTTGGTGAGTTTTGGCGCACCATTTTCGTAGACGATGTCGGCCTCCAGAATCCGCGAGGCGTTCTCCGGCAAATCATCCGGGTACTGCTCTGAAACGTGGGTCCAGGCAATGTGCATTCTGGTGCGAGAGACAGCGGGGCCCTCACTGCACTTGGTTCCAAGCGGAACAGGCGGTTTGGAGAGAGATCTGTCCAAAACCCAAAGCTCGGCCTTTTCCCTCCGGTTCAAGTGCGGATGTGCTGCGTCAAACGTCATGGCTCCAGACAACAGGATATCGCCGTTGGCCAGATAAAGGGCCCGCGTGAATCCTCCATGATAGAAGTGATGAGTTAGTGGGCGAATGATTCCGCTTTGGAGTTCGACCTCGTACACGTCGCCGTAGGTTTTGGCTAAGAAAAGAATCTTCTTCCCGTCGTGGGACCAATCGGCCCGCTCGCCAAACCAGGTGAGTCTCCTGATATAAGCGGGCAAATGATCAGCCGGATTCCCTTCCTTGCCGGAACTCGCTGGGTTCGCGCCTGCCCCTCCGGAAATGCCACTGAATACGCTCATCCAGAGGAACAGCTGCAGCACCCAACAGCCCACCAGAGAAATGACCCTTAAGCACGGTGACTCGATACCAAGTTTGACTAGGCTTGGCTTATGGTTCATTTCCTTCGCTCCTTTTGATTCCGAAGAGAATGTCGTTCCAGAAAGAATTCCCAAGACCACCTCCCCGAATTTCTCCAGGAGGTGAAACTCGATGAGAGTAGTAGAATCGAGACAATTCATCAAGGGTCGCCTCAGAGGCGGACGCAATCAATTGTGGCCTGCAGGGCAAAAATGGAGAGTCCCAACTCCTTCTTTATTTAGGTGAATACATTGAGGTGTAAAATGGATCGCTGGAAAACACCCGTCGTACACGGACACACTTCCCCACAATAAAGCACAGGAGGATGACCATGCGGTTTATGAGATTCTGGACCATTTTAATTTTTCTTGGCTTAGCCAGCGCTGTTCTTGGTGCCGAAAAGATCGGATATCACGAAGTAAAGACGGATGCCAGCGGTCGGATCGTCCCGTGGTACGGGACTGGGCCATCCCAGGCCTACGACCACGTTGTGCGGTTGGTCTTCAACTTCTGGCTGAACATGAGGAACTGCCCCAACGACGTGCCCTATTACTTGCAGCATCAGGTATGGAAGCCCGGGCAAGACGATTCGCGTGGGCTGGGAGGTGACCAGATTCCCATGGCGCTCTCATCCTGGAATCTACTCCACGGCTATCTCGGCGACCCGGCGGTGAAACAGAACATGATTCTCATGGCCGACTATTGCCTGGCCCATGGCATGTCCAGTCCCGATACCTTATGGCCCAACCTGCCTTATCCATACAACACCAATCTTCATTCAGGACAGTATGACGGGGATATGCGTGCAGGGAAGGGATTTCTTCAGCCTGACAAAGCGGGGAGTTTCGGTGCGGAACTGGTGGTGCTCTACGAAATCACGGGGGACCACAAGTACCTTGAGGCGGCCGTGAAGATCGCTGACACGCTGGCCGACAAGATAAAACCCGGAGACGGTGATAACTCTCCCTGGCCATTTCGAGTCCACGCCGTAAGCGGTAAAATCCATCAGCAGGACAAAGGCGGCAAGACATTTACTGCTTCGTACACCTCAAACTTTACAGGTGCGCTACGGCTTTTCACGGACCTGGTTTCCCTTCGGCAGGGAACTACCCAGCAGTACACGCGGGCCCGAAGCCTGGTAACGGCCTGGCTTAAAGCTTATCCGCTCAAAACCAACAAGTGGGGCCCGTTTTTTGAGGATGTCCCCACGGCGGACTATTCAGACACGGAGATTAATGCCGACACGATGGCAGGTTATATTCTGGAGCACCCGGAATGGGATCCAGCCTGGCGTCAGCAGGCGAAGGGAATTCTCGATTGGAGTTATGGGACCTTGGCCAACCAGGAGTACATAAAATGGGGCGTCGTCGCTATCAACGAGCAGACTGTCTACAAAGTCCCGGGCAACAGTCATACGTCTCGCCATGCTTCTGTCGAGCTGCTCTATGGCGAAAAAACCGGCGATGTCTCACTGAAAAAGGATGCCATCCGGCGTCTTAATTGGGCCACTTACACGGTGGACTCGGATGGGAAAAATCGGTATATCCGCGACGACAACTGGTTGACGGACGGCTATGGCGACTATGTGCGCCATTACCTGAGAGCGATGGCTTCCGCGCCAGAACTGGCCCCTGACGATCAGAACCACCTGTTGCGGACCACGACAGTGATCCAGTCCATCCAATACGGCACCGACCAAATTACCTATTCGAAATTCGACGAGGCATCTACCGAGGAATTCAAGATGGGGGCTCGGAAACCGGTGTCGGTGAGCGGCGGTGCGTTGGAGTGGAATCCTGCCACGAGAATGGCGAAGATTAGCTCAAAAGCCAAAACTGTGATTATCCAGGTTGGAAAGTGAAGTGGAGCCGGCTGCATCGGGCTGCTCACACGGCCAGAATCCAATCCCAGGTGAAGAGTTTGATGCCAATCGTAGCCGCATGGACCAGTCGACGTCGGCCCCTGAGGAACGAATATAACCAAAACTCCATCCCCGGAATCATTTCCAGCCGGGCAAGATTGTGTGAGGATTTTCTCGCAGAATCAGTCTAATTCAGGCCGCTCTTCTGCCTTTGCCTGCTCTATTTCCGATGGTACAGCCTTGAAGGTGGCTCCATCATACAATCTTATAAGGTAGGTCAAAGTAGGTTTCTCTGTCGGACCCGTCCCTTCACCTTTGCGAATCAGCCATCCATCCTCGATAGTACCCTGGAGGGCCGGATAATTCCTCCATCTGACCCGGTCCCCCTTTTTGAAGGGGAATCCGTCCCCGTATTCTCCCATCAGCCTATCCACTCTGTGCTTAATTTCCTCCAAGGGTCTCATTTCCTGTCTCCCAATTGAACAAATGCAATTTTACGACACCCTTCCAAGGCAGCACCCAAACTCGATCGGATGATTCTAAGGAATAGATCCTATCTTGCCCGATCCATTGGCCACTCGCGGAGCTCCCTAGGGTGCCGGCTGCGCCTTCTTCGCTAAGAGATACAACCATCTCGCTAGCCATACTGCACCTGTGAAAAGCAAAGAAGTGAGGCCAGTCAAATAGAAAAGGTTCTGCAGAGTAGTATCAGAAAAGAACATTCCCAATAACTTACTGAGTAAATTCCGCATAGCTTTTATCTCGGGTATTGACCGAACCCTATGTCCTTGGCGTTCCTGCGGCCTCAACCTGCTCTCGGTAAGGTCTACTCGTCGCAGTCCTCCAGGATCCGATCGTCATGGCTGGCCCATAATCCTGGGATGCATCCCTCTCCAGGGTTTGCTCGACCCCGCTGCCCCAGAGGAATTCTGTTGAGGAGCTTCGACCAAACAATCCTCCTATTTCCAAATATCCATAGGACTAGCCTTCGTAGCCTTAGTCTGTCTTACCTGTATCGACGCCATGACCACAGAAGCGGTTACACCTCTCATGTAAAATTAATGTAAAAACAATTCACCATTGAATTAGCTTGCGTGATTTGTGGACTTCACTGATGATGAAAAAATGCGCTGTGCTTTTTGACGATACCGAAGCAGGCGTTGTCGAACCTGGACGAGTCATGGTTCTCGACCAGGACGGGAGACCGCAGCCTGTTGGGAAGGTAGTGGGACTTCTGTGTGAAGGCCCGGTATTGACTTCGATCTTGGTAGTGTCACATTGAAGCAGCGTAGAATGGAACCTCTAATCCCGCCGATTCTCTATCTGCCCGGGGGCGAGTTTTGGATGGGCCAATCTGATGGCCGCGACGAGGAACGTCCGGTTCATCGCGTACGAATCTCTCCTTTCGGCCTGGGAAAGACTCAGGTCACTAATGCCCAATATGATTCCTTCTGCAAAGCGACAGGGCGATCACTGACGCGGTTCCGACGAGAAGAAGCGTTTGACGACCCGGATCAGCCCGTGGTTGCCTCGAGTTGGTTCGACGCCGTAGCCTACTCCGAATGGTTGACTGTGGTCACAGGAACCCTGTACAGGTTGCCCACGGAAGCCGAGTGGGAGTGGGCAGCTCGCGGGGGCCTTGAGAGCCGTATTTACCCCTGGGGTGACGAACCAGTTGAGGAGAGGAGAGATTACCATTCCCGTTGGCTTTCCGGCCCCGAACCGGTGGCGACCTCTACACCGAATGGCTATGGGCTGTTCGACATGTGCGAAAACGTCCATGAGTGGTGCTATGATTGGTATGCTTGGGACTATTACACTATTTCCCCGTGCGACGATCCCAAAGGACCAAATGACGGCACTCGGCGAGTCTCGCGCGGAGGTGCCTGGAGGCACCAGGTAAAGATCTCACGCTGCGCGGCACGCAGTAGCATTCCTCCCGAATTCGAGTATGCAGACTATGGCTTTCGGGTGGCCTGCGATGCAATACCCTCAGATTAATGTCGTTCTGTTCTCCACTGGGTCAATATGAGTATGACTCTCTCTCTTGAGAATACCTTCTCAAATGTGGGAGCGGGGTTCCTGCGCAGCGATTTCCGAATCGAAACCCATCGCCACTCGGAGATCGGCTCCCACACTTCCCCCAAGACCAGGATTTTCATCCGCGGTGGTGAACTTGAAAAGGTCATGGCATACTTTCATGAAAAGCTAAACTTACAGTCTAGTGTTGGAGGGCACGCATGAGGCAATTTCATCCCTTCTGTCTTTCGCTATTACTGAATCTGTCACTGGTCTGGGTCTCGCCCCTCCAGGCACAAAGAGTCACCCTCTCTCTCAACGGGGACTGGCGGCGACCGTGTCAGGACCCGGTTTGGCATGCGCGAGTTCCGCTTCGACACAGCGACCAGACGCGCCTACCTCAACGGCAAAGTTTACTTCCTGCGGGGCTCTAATATCACCTTGCATCGCTTCTTCGAAGATCCGAAGTCGGCTACCCTCCCCTGGCAGGAATCGTGGGTTCGGAAGATGCTTGGAGAAATCCCTAAGAAGATGCACTGGAACAGCTTCCGGTTCTGCATCGGCCCGGCGCCGGAGCAATGGTTCGACATTGCCGATGAAGCCGGTCTGTTGATCCAGAACGAGTACTTCATCTGGACCGGCAGGGAGGACTGGCACAAGGAATGGACGAGAGAAAGCCTCATAACGATTACGACAAAAAAACTGGTCAAGGGAAAACTGGTTCTCAATTTTCAAGACGTAGGCGGCAAGAACGTCAGTACGCGAGAAGCAGCCTTCCAATTGAACCCGTTAGGCCAAATGACGTACGTGCTGCCGTTGGAGACACCTCGGGTCAAAGGTAATTACCTTCTGAAGGCCACGGCCATGCCAGTCGGTGGTCCAGCCGACGAGCCAACGATCAGCCGCCGCAAGTTGAAGGTGGAAAAGTCTGGAGGAAGCCGAACGCAGAAACACGACTTATTTCTTTGAGACCTCGGCCTTCCTTGCCTGTTCTGCATACTTCCTGACTGCTGTCAAAAATGGTTGCGAACCATTGGGAGATGCTACTTGTCCCTTGAGAATAGCGCTGAACGAAGTGGCAGTACCGTAGAGAGCCTTGGTGTCATCCTTGTCTTGCTTAATGACTGCTCCGTCCAAAGAAACGCCCGCAAAAATGCCGCGAGCCCGTGAATAGCTCAGGACCTCCGCCCGCATTTTCCAGTCCGTATTCCCTTCGGCGTGCCGGCCAACTGGCCCCGCAGCGGCAGAAACGTCAGCTCCGAGCTGGAATTTGCTGGACAACAACTGTTGCATGCCCCGTTCGTTCATCACCAGCATGACGAGATCTACCGCCTCACCTCCCACCTGGAGTCCGAAGCTCCCGCCGGTGACAAGAAAGGGAGCTGGTGCACTCCACCCCGAATCTGTGCGGCACGTGGCCACTCCCTTCCCGTAGTTCCCTCCTACAATGAAACCAGCCTTAATCATTGACGGCACAACAGCAACACACTTTGCGGAACCCAGGATCTCTTCAGGAATTCCCTTGTCTGGGGCGGCCATGATTTCGTTCATAACATTCGCCGCCGATTGCATCCTCCTTACCTCGTCTGATTCATTGGACCCAGCCCAGGAAGGTCCGACCAACAACACCAAACTCAAGGTCATCATCGCCACAAATACCAATATATGCAGTCTCATGAACAACTCCTTTCTGCCAAAGGCACAACCTGATTCCTTCACTTGTCACAAAGCTCATATCCGAGGTGCCAAAGTGAAGGCGATCAAGTTCGCGTTGAGATATTCTGGACTTCCCCAGAGCACCAGGTTTGCCAAACTGCTAAGTGGTTGTTAATCCAAAGAGACCTTGAGGGGTTTGGGAATCGTGCTGTGCAATTTTTTCATTCAATTTTGCACATCGGGGAAATAGGTTCATTCAAAGCTGGGAGCAATCTCTGGCTGGTATCGTGAATTCTGGCTGGGTGAAGAAAAAATGCAGTAAGCTTTTCGTGATGTTCACCATACAAAATTAGTCGGTGGATTTAGGTAGTTCTTCCTTTTTGCTTGAGGGTGTGCAGTACGGATCGAGTTCCCTTAGGATCAAAGCTCGTAGTCGGGCATGACCCATGTACGTCGCCGCCGCAACCGCCGCTCTGTATTCCGACTGAATCGGGATTGACGCCCTCTTATCTTCACTTGCTCAAAAGAGAATTCAATAAAAGGCTGCAAAGGCTAACCAGGATGGAAGCGATGATCGCCGAGCCAAAGCTGCGAACCGCAAACCCTCTCACAAGAGATGCAGTCCAATACAGCATGAGTCCGTTGATCACAAAATAGAAAAACCCCAAAGTCAGGAAGGTGATGGGCAGCGCGAAGAACTGAAGAACTGGCCGGATTACTGCATTAAGGATCCCTAACACTCCCGCAGCCACGATAGCGGCTGGGAGGTCAGCAACATGGATCCCAGAGTAGAAGTGCGAGGCTATTAGAATTGCCAAGGTCAAGACTAACCAGTGAAGTAACATATCAATAGAATGAGCCGGCCCTTAGTAGCCAAAAGTCATAGGATCTTGGGGCGGTATTCCTATATTATCCTGCCATACACATGAGCACATCGCAAGGCATGAAATAGTGTAGTGAAGCCCTGGCTTTAGTTGCACTTGAGTGGAGTGTCATCTCCAATCGACTAGCGGTAGGAATTGGTGCACGTGTAGGACAATCCGGGTTCACATTCACAATGCGTTCATTCCTGCCCTAACAACTCAAGATGCATCTCTTTTTGTGATTTTTCTCTGTGACTTTGCGTCTCTGAGTTAAGATTTTGGCAGTGGCCAACAGCCGCGTTAGATCTTAGTGTCTTGGTGGTGTGAAATGGAGATTAATCTATCGGCTAGAAACCGGGATCAAGACGAGAGACTGAAGCACAAATTCGTGGTTGCGCTCCACCGCTTCTTTTGGCTTATTCCTTTCTGTTACGTTGCTTTGTGTCCTTCCTTCCTTTCTTCCCCGGCCAGACCGTCGGCTGACATCTGGGCCATCGGAGATTGTATCCGCATCAACCCTCAGACCAACAAGGCGTACGAGGACAACAACGTCTATGACAAAGACCTAAAAGGGAATTATCGAAATCTAAACTCAGTATGGGATCGACCACAAAATCTTGTCCATCTCTTTGCGGGCCGCAATGAGGTCGTGGCATTCCAAATAGTGCTTGAGTCAACAGCACTCAAGGATATTCAGGTTCTAGTCGGCGATATGCGTCACTCAAACAAGAAAGCTGTGATCTCCTCCAAAAGCCATGTGGAGGTTTTTCGGGAATGGTATGTCCAGATCGCCCGGAAGACCACCGATGAGACCACCGCCAGTGCGGGCCATACCTTGGGCTTGGGCTGGTATCCGGATGCCCTCATCCCGACCAGTTCGGGAGGCGGCTATGGCCAACCCTTCCAAATTCCTGACAAGCCGAATCCCGTTCCTGGCCAGAAGAACCAGGCGTTTTGGGTGGATATCTATGTTCCCAAGTCTGCTCAACCTGGGATCTATCGCGGAAAAGTACGGATTCAGGCTCTCAAGTTTAAGAAGGAGCTGAATCTTCAGCTTCGGGTCAACAACTATTCCCTATCAGACAAATTCCATCTTGCTGCCGATCTGAACAATTACGGCGGAATATCTCTTCGAGGGCCGGAAACCAAGCTGCGCTATTACCAGATGTCTCAAAAGCACCGGCTGACGGTCAGCGAACTTTATTTTGCTCCCAAGGTTGAAGGAGAGGGCCGCGAGATGCATGGTCTCTGGGACGACTATGATCGGGACATGGCGAAATATCTGACTGGGGAAGCCTTTACCTCCAAATATGGCTTTGTAGGGCCTGGAGAAGGGACACCGCTGGTCCATATGATCCTACCCTTTGAGATTTTGGACGGTCACAGCTGGCCCATGGACGGGAAATATGCTCAGACAGACCGCTACAATCAGGCTGTGATGGCTATGTTCCGAGATTTTGAGAAACACTTTCATGACAAAGGCTGGACCCAGACAAAGTTGATTGTTTTCTATCAGGGTATGGATGAGCCCAAAACCGAGAGAGCCTTCGATCAGATCCGCTACTTCGGCGACTTACTCAAACTCAGTAAAACACGCACTCTGAAATATCGGACTGATCTGAATCAGTTGAACACAATTGGCCAGTTCATAGAGGGATGGGACACTTCCAAAATCATTCGCCGGCTAGGTGACGTCGTGGACATCTGGTGTTGCACAGGAGACTTTCGACGAACCAATTTTGATGTGCTCCTCCCTCGCTGCGGCCCACCCCATTACCAGGAAGCCTGGTTCTATCAGAACCGGGAACCCAGTGTCGGCGCTGTCCACATAGATGAGGAGGGAATTGGCTTTCGGACCTGGCCTTGGATTGCCTGGAAGTACGGTCTTCAGGGGTGCGTCTATTGGGAGATCATGTACTACGGGGAGTCTAAGGATCCCTGGCTGGATGCAGATTCAACCACCGATCCGGGCAAGACCTTGAATGGCACGGGCTACCTGTGTTATCCGGCCAAGCCGGGTGTTCCTGAGCCCATCGCCAGCATCCGCCTGAAATCATTTCGTCGAGGCTCGCAAGACTATGAATACCTGCGCCTGCTGTCGGAAAAAGGTGAAGCCGGGCGAGACAAAGCCCAACAGATTGCTGGGACCGTTTTGTTTAGCGCGCTACACAAAACGACGAAACAGTACGGCGAGAAGGGTGACTGGAGCCATAATCCCGAAGACTGGGAAAAAGCCCGGCTGATGTTGGCGGAAGAGTTGGAGAAAAAATAAGGAAAATC